>JANZPQ010000221.1:0-3462 GCA_038040945.1 Desulfobulbaceae bacterium
AGTTGCGCCATGCCCCTTTCATGCTCTGGATCAGCGACCTTTCCGCTCCTGATCGCTTGATGATCGGTGTGGATATTCCTTACTTGGGAGGGCTCCCGATACTAACCCTGCTCATGGGGGCGTCCATGTTCCTGCAGCAGAAGATGACTCCGACCACTGCGGACCCCACCCAGGCCAAGATCATGCTTTTCCTGCCTGTCATCTTTACCTTCATGTTTTTGAATTTTGCCTCAGGCCTGGTTTTATACTGGTTTATCAACAATCTGCTGGCTATCCTGCAGCAATATTTAATCAACAGACAAGCTAACAAGCCATTGGTGGCGTAGCTATTCTATTCTGTGTATCATTTTGTCTGCACGCATCTCTTCTTTCTCCTCGCGCACAGGGTATACACGGATCAACAGATGAAAATAAGTGACCATTGAAGGATATTTCATGTCTTTAGAAAAAAAAGATTTTCTGGGAAAAACAGTAGCAGATGTAATCAAGCAGGCCTGTGATGTTTTTCAAGTGCCTCAGGAGAACCTGGATATTGAAGTGATTGAGACGGGTTCTACCGGCATTTTCGGGTTTATCCGCAAGAAGGCCCATATCCGGGCCAGGATCAAAGAGACTGCTGTTGCCAGCAAGACTCATCCTGAGGAGCCACCAACAACAATTGAACAAGCCCTGCCGGTTCAGCCGAAACCTGCTCCTGTAGCCAAGGAGCCAGATGCGCAGAAGGTGCCCATCGCACAGGTTGAAACCATCAAGACTGCGGCGCCTGTCGAAGATGAAGATGAGGACGATTCTCCTCTCACTCCACCCTCAGAAGAAACACTCAGCCAGGAAAGTATTGACGGGGTACAGCAAGAACTTACTCAGTTACTCCAGTTGATGGGGCTTCCTTCAAAGGTTGAGATTGAGGCGCAAGGCAGTTCCGTAAGATGCCATGTGATCGGCGACTTTGAAGAAGATCTTACCGGACAGGAAGGAAAGACCCTGGACAGCCTTCAATACCTGCTGCGCAAGATCATCGCCAGAAAGATCTCCGAACGGGTGCGAATCGCTATCGACGTCGGTGATTTCCGCGAAAAAAGACAGGACGAATTAGAGGATCAGGCCAGGGAACTTGCGGCGCTGGTCAAAGAGGATGGCAAGACCCAGGTCATCCCTTCCCTCAACCCCTCCGAAAGACGTGTCGTGCACATGGCCTTGCAGGATGATAAAGAAATCCGCAGCCGCAGTGTCGGTGATGGTCTCTTTAAAAAAATCCTTATTTATAAACCAGGCAGCAAGCCCAGCAGCGGAGGCGCCAATAGAAAACGCCCTCAGTCCCGTGGCAGAAAGGGTAAAGGCAACAAGCCTGCAAGCGGCAACAATGAGAACGAATAGAGAGAGTGTCCAGGGCAAGCGCTATCAGCCAATGCACGCTCAGCTCCAATCGGTCGGGAGACCCTTACCACCGACTCTAAAGTGAATGACAACCGTCTCGATCTAATCACCCTCATGCCTTCTGAAAACGAGACCATTGCCGCCATCTCAACCCCTCCAGGCGCCGGCGGGATCGGGGTGATCCGCATGAGCGGACCCCGTGCCTTCGAGGTGCTGCAGCAGATCTTTAAGCCCCGCAATCCTCACTGTTCCTTTCGCAGCCATCAGCTCTATTACGGCCATATTCTCACGCCGGGAGCAGACGGCGAAAAAAAAATCATCGACGAAGTCCTCGCCGTTTACATGCAAGCCCCCTCGTCCTACACCCGTGAGGATGTGGTCGAGATCCATTGTCATGGCAACTTTCTACTCCTCCAATCCATCCTTGAGCTCCTGCTCCACTCTCCGGTACGTCTTGCAGAGGCCGGTGAATTCACCAAACGCGCCTTCTTGAATGGCCGCATCGACCTGACCAGGGCAGAGGCGGTGATCGATCTGCTCTCGGCCAGGACCAGGAAAGGAATCGAGATAGCGCAGGACCAACTCTCCGGCAGACTCTATGATCGCGTGGACAGCATCCGCCAAGCCCTGGTGTATATGCGGGCTATAGTCGAGGTTGCCATTGATTTTCCTGATGAGGACAAAGAGATTATCAATCATGGTGAGTTAAGCCTGCAGCTTGAAACCAGGGTCAGAACCCCCCTTGCGACCCTGCTGCTCCAGGCCGATCAGGGCAAGATATTCCGGGAAGGAATTACCGTGGTTATAGCCGGTCTGCCCAATGTGGGAAAGTCCAGCCTGCTCAACACCCTCCTGCAGGAAGATCGGGCACTGGTCACCGCCATTCCAGGAACTACCCGGGATACCATCGAGGAATATGTTGATATTGAAGGGATGCCGGTTCGCATCGTAGACACTGCAGGGATTCGTGACAATGCGGAAGAAGTGGAAGAACTGGGAATCCAGCGGGCCAGGGAACAGATCAAACTGGCCGACATCGTCCTCTTCATGATTGATCTGGCTCGAGGGGTCAGTGCGGCAGATCTTGAACTGTTTCACAGTATCCAGCATAAACCGGTCATCCTCGTTGCCAACAAAATGGACCTGCTGCTGGATGGGCCTCCAGATCTGGGGGAATTTCGCAATCAGGCCACCCTGCTGCAGATCTCAGCGAAAGGACAACAGGGAATCACTGAACTGAAACAGGCCATTTTCAAGAGAGTGGTCGGCAACAGTGAGCAGTGGGAGGAAACTGGCTGCGCACCTAATCTCCGCCACAAAGATGCCCTGGCACGGGCCTATGCGGCCAGTGGTCGAGCCTTGGATGGACTGCAGAGTGGAATCACCAGTGACCTGCTGGCTATCGACCTCCAGGAATGTCTGGCCGAGCTTGACACCATAGTAGGTGTTACCACCACAGAGGACATTCTCGACCTGATTTTCAAACAGTTTTGTCTGGGGAAATAGGTCGAAAAGAGAGTGGTTGACCGCACGACACTGAACAGCCTGTTAACAGACAGGGTTCTTGAGATGATAAATTGCAGGCAGGCCTCGATAATGCTCGTTCAGATCCAGGCCATAGCCGACAAGAAACCCCTGAGGAATGGAAAAACCGCAATAGTCAATCTGAACCGGATGTTCACGGCGTTCCGCTTTATCAATCAGGGCGCAGACCTTGACTGAGCTGGCACCCTGGGCGGTAAAATGATCCACCAGCCACTGCACGGTCAGCCCGCTGTCAACAATGTCTTCAACCACCAGCACATCATAGTCCTGCACCGCTATCGTTGGACGGCTTCGCAGGAGGATATCGCCTGAGGAGGAGGTCCCCGTACCATAGGAAGAAACCTGAATAAAATCTGTAACCAGTGGTAGATCGATAGCCCGGATCAAATCAGCCATAAAGACAAAAGCCCCTTTCAGCACCCCGATCACCAGCAGATTTCCGGCTGCATAATCACGACTGATCTCCTGCCCCAAACTCACTATCCGTTCCTGAATGGAGTGAGCATCTAAAACAATATCCCGATGAGTGTTTTGCATGGCCTG
>JANZPQ010000222.1:0-6178 GCA_038040945.1 Desulfobulbaceae bacterium
ATTGGCAAGACCAATGTGATTGATAGAGAGGTCTGCTGCAATCAGCAAATCAACGCCGTTACTCCCGTCGTCGAAGGCATTACTGCTTACCTTGCTATAGTCCTACGATCGGCCTATTTCCAGGGGCTTGTATTCGCCAAAGCTGGTATGGGCACTCTTCCTATTTTGAGTAAAGGTAAATGGGAACTATTGCCCATTCCCCTCCCGCCCCTCGCCGAACAACATCGCATCGTCGCCAAGGTCGATGAGCTGATGGTCCTATGCGACCAACTGGAAGCACAGCTCACCACCACCCAAACCGACAGCCGCCGCCTGCTCGAAGCCGTTCTGCGTGACGCATTAGACAGCAGTGCCGTGGCGACGGGATGGATTCCTTCGAGAGATGCTGCAAGAATGAATTGATGAGTAGAACAGCTGATTTAACTGGACGGATTAGAAGGGTATTTCTCGGCGTTGAGTGCCATCTTCTTATGGGCTGCTTCAATCGGGTCTATGTCAAATTTTCCGGCGAGCATGGTGAGGTAGATCATCACGTCGCCAATCTCTTCTTCAATGTGTTTTCTGGTGGCCATATTCACCGTCCTGCTCTGTTCACCTTCCATCCATTGAAAGATCTCGACCAGTTCCGCGGTCTCGACACTGAGGGCCATAACCAGATTTTTGGGGGAATGAAACTGCTCCCAGTTGCGCTCTTTGACGAATTTTGTGAGCTTTGTCTGTAGTTTTTTCATCTTATTTGTCTTTCTCGTGGTCTTTGTCGTTGGATTCTGGTACATTTT
The DNA here is from genome assembly GCA_038040945.1 of Desulfobulbaceae bacterium. GTDB lineage: Bacteria > Desulfobacterota > Desulfobulbia > Desulfobulbales > Desulfocapsaceae > UBA2270. The sequence goes on from JANZPQ010000222.1 coordinate 780, forward strand.
TAAAGTTTATCGTACCAGTGTAGCATTGATTCTTGGATGAGTAACCCATTTTCCCTTTTATCGGATGCAATTTTATGAAAAATCGTTCATCAGTTTTTTTCTGTTTTTTTCTCTCGTCTGTTCTGTTTTTTTCCTCCCTGGCTGCGGGATTGGCCAATGGGCCGGTCACAGCTGTTGACATTGGAAGAAACAGAATGATTGGCTATATGCTCAGCAAACAATTACCGGGCATGCATTTCAGTGATAAACAGGTGAATGATTCCCTGAGTCGAGATGCCTTTGATCTGTATCTGAAACAGCTTGATTTTCAGAAGCGTTTTCTGCTGCAGCAGGATGTTGATGTTTTGACCACGTATGCCCAGTTAATTGATGATGAGTTGCGGCGTGGCAATGAGGCTTTGCCGCAAAAAGGCTTTGACCTTCTCAATATCCGAATTCAGCAGGTTGAAAAGATGGTTGCCGAGATTCTGGTCGCCGAGATTGACGTGAAGAAGGTAGAGTCGTATGAGACGGATCCGGAAAAATTGACCTATGCCACCGATCTGCAGGGCTTACGGGACTATTGGCGTAAGATACTGAAAGAACAGATCATTTCCAGGTATCTTGATGCGCTTGATGATCAGCAGAAGGCAACGGAAAAGGAAAAGGAAAAAGAAAAGAAAAGCGATGAGCTTCTGTGGAAGGAGGCGAGAGAAAGGGTCGCCAAACAGAATAAAGAGCTCTTTCACCGCCTGCATCAGGAGACGGTGCAGGATCATTTCGATCGTTATTTTGATGCGGTAGCAAGGGCCTTTGATCCGCATACCAATTATATGCCACCTGACAATAAAGAGGATTTTGATATCCATATGCGCGGCAGTCTTGAAGGGATTGGTGCGGTGCTGCGGGAGGAGGATGGATATATCAAGGTGATGTCTATTATTCCGGGAAGCGCTTCGGCCAAGGAAGGACATCTTGAGGCGGAAGACATCATTCTTGAGGTGGCCCAGAAAGATAGTGAGCCAGTGGAAATTACTGATATGCGTCTGCGAGATGCCGTACGATTGATCAGGGGCCCCAAGGGTACTGAAGTGCATCTGACGGTGAAAAAGCCGGACGGGGTGAAGGTGGTGATCTCTCTGATTCGTGATGTGGTTCAGATTGAAGAGACTTTTGTCAAGTCGGCGCTTCTTGATGGGCCGGACGGAAAGAAGGTCGGCTATATCATGATCCCCAGTTTTTATCGTGATTTTGAAGGGACAAAGAATGGAGGGGTCGGCAGAAATTGTACGGATGACACAAGGGCGGCCATCATTGATCTGAAGAAGACGGGGTTTAGTGGTCTGATTCTGGACCTGCGCAACAATGGGGGCGGTTCTCTGGTTGATGCCGTTGATATCGCTGGTCTTTTTATCAAGCTCGGGCCCATTGTGCAGGTGAAAAACAGTTCTGGTGTCCAGCGGATTCTCAGCGATGAAGATCCGAAAATTGTTTACGATGGTCCTCTGGTGGTTCTGGTGAATCAGTTTTCCGCTTCTGCCTCGGAGATTGTGGCGGCGGCCCTGCAGGACTATGAACGGGCGGTGATCATCGGAGGCAGGCACACCCATGGCAAGGGAACTGTGCAGACCCTGGTGAATATGAATGAAAATATTCCTCCTTTGCATTTACGCACCTATGATGATTTAGGGGCGATCAAGGTAACTATTCAGAAATTTTACCGGGTGAATGGCGGTTCAACTCAATATAAGGGCGTGGAGTCGGATATCGCGCTGCCGAGTCTGTTCCAGTATCTGAAATCCGGTGAACAGTATAGTGATTACTCCCTGCCCTGGGATCAGGTGGAGCCAATCCCCTTTGTCAGGTATGGCGGCAAAAAGATTGATTTTGAACGATTGATTGCGGCAAGCCAGCGGAGGGTTGAATCTGAGCCTGGCTTGCAGGCCATTGCTGATGAGGCAAAAAAAGCTGAAGAACGCAGCAAGGAAACAGCGGTGTCTCTTCAATTGAGTGATATGAAGAAGAAGCGTGAAGAGGCAGGCCAGGCCAGAAAGAAAATAGGCGCCCATTATCGAAAATATCGAGCCGATCAGATGGAAGAGATGGATGAGGAAACGAAAAAAGGTGCCAAGAAAGGAGATGATCGGCTGAAATGGCTGGAGGAAGTGAAGGATGATCCCTATATCGGTGAGGCTACCCGAGTGCTTGTGGACATGGAAGGTGGAGATATTGGTGAGGCTAGCCGAGTGCTTGTGGACACGGAAGGTGGAGATAAGCGGTAGCCTGCTAAAAAATTGTTGATTAACAGAAAAAAAAGTGATAAAGCTCGTCGCTTATGAATGATTATTCATTTAATGGGTGGGATAAGATATGCGATTGGTGAATGGCTGGTGATGAATGAAACTTGATGAGGCATTTAGGAATTATAGGGAAAAGATTGTCGACAGGTGGGTTGATTACACCTTGTCCACCTATAAGTCATCGTCCTTTTTTATAAAAGAAAAGGATAAATTTGCCAATCCAGTCGGCGGCAATACCCGAGAGGCCCTGGATGCCTTATTCGGTCTGCTGGCCAGGAATGCTGATCCCAAAGAGTTTGTCGCTCCCCTGGAGCAGATCATGCGTATCCGCTCCATTCAGGAGTTTGCAGCCTCTGTGGCGGTGGGGCCGATCCATGCGGTCAAGCATATCACCCGTGAGATCCTGGCGAAAGACAAAGAAAGACGTCATCTCGTAGCTGAGCTCTATGATTTTGAGTTTGCGGTGGATCTTGCCGTGCTTGCCGCCTTTGACCTGTACATGCAATGCCGGGAGCGCCTCTATCAGGTGCGGATCCAGGAAATAAAGACCGGCACTTATATTCTTACTGACAGCAAATGTCCGTCGAATTTGCTGAAAACCAATATTCAGGAGTCTCTTACGACTGTTGAGGACCATTAACTGGGCGCTGGATCGGAATGAATATTCCGGACAGTTTCCAACACTGTTCAACTTGAAGCGAGGTAAGAAATGAAGTACGCCTTCTCATTCCTGGCAGTCACTGCTCTGGTGTTGATTTCAGGGCTAGGATCCCAGATACCGGGCATGCAATACTTGTTTGGTGTTGCCATACCCTATCTGGCAATAATGCTCTTTGTAGGTGGTTTTGTGTACAGGATCACACAATGGGCAAAGTCCCCTGTCCCTTTTTCCATCCCAACCACCTGTGGGCAGGCGGTGTCTCTGGATTTCATCAAGCAGGATAAGCTTGACTGTCCTACCAAGACCTCTGAGGTCGTGGCTCGTATGTTTCTGGAGGTTTTTCTCTTCAGATCCCTGTTTCGCAACACTAAATCAGAGATCCATGACGGGCCCAAGATTACATACGAATCATCCAAATGGCTGTGGCTTTTTGCCCTGCTTTTTCATTATTCCTTCCTGGTGATTGTCATCAGGCATATGCGCCTTTTTATTGATCCCATTCCCTTCTGGCTCTCAGCCATCGAAGGGGTTGATTCCATGATGCAGATTGGCGCGCCGACCCTGTATCTCTCCAGTGTGGCGCTCCTGGGCGGGCTTCTTCTTCTCTTCGAGCGTCGTCTTGTGAACTGTCAAGTCCGTTATATTTCACTGAATAACGATTATTTCCCTTTGGTGCTGATTTTTGCTATCGGTCTGACCGGTGTCTTGATGCGCTATTTCCTGCGTACTGATATTGATATTGTCAATATCAAGAATCTGGCTTTGGGATTGGTTACTTTTTCTCCGGTGATCGGGGCCAAGATCGGGGCTATTTTTTATATCCATCTTTTCCTGGTCTGCGTCCTGCTGGCCTATTTTCCTTTCAGTAAACTGATGCACATGGGCGGCGTGTTCATGAGTCCCACCAGGAATATGGCCAACGACAGTCGGGCAAAACGGCACATCAACCCTTGGAATGATCCGGAAATCAAACCCCATTCCTATGCCGGATATGAGGATGAGTTCAGGGCGTATATGGTGGAAGCGGGTCTCCCGGTTGAGAAAGAGTTGTCAGCCACAAAGGACGAAGCGTGATATTGCCCACGCCCAAAACTAGCGTATAAGGATACATAACGATGGCAGTTCCAAAATTAGAACAATTATCGAAAAGCGTGGTGCAGGGGCCGTCCTTGGCAACAGGAGCAGTGCCTACCAAGGATTGGATGGATGTCCCTGCGATCTTTAAGCCGGGCAATTTTGCCTATCCGGCCAAACAGGAAAAGGTTGAATACCTGAACAGCCAGAAGGATCTGCATTTTCCCAATGCCCGTGAATGGTCTCCGGATGAGGATGACTGGAAACTCCCTGAAGACTGGAAGGAAATCATCCTCAAAGGTCTGAAAGAGCGTCTGGATAAATTCAGCTCGCTGAAAATCTTTATGGATTGCTGCGTCCGTTGCGGAGCTTGTGCTGACAAGTGTCACTTCTTTCTCGGAACCGGAGATCCTAAAAACATGCCGGTCCTGCGGGCCGAGCTGCTCAGATCGGTGTATCGCAACGACTTTACCCTTGGCGGCAAGCTGCTGGGTAAAATGGCCGGTGCTCGGGAAATGACCGTGGGGGTGCTCAAGGAGTGGTTCATGTATTCCTACCAGTGTACCGAGTGTCGCCGGTGTTCGGTCTTCTGTCCTTACGGGATTGACACCGCCGAGGTCACCATGATGCTCCGCGAACTGCTGCATCTGGTGGGTGTCGGGATCAACTGGATCCTGGAGCCGGCCTCAAACTCCAATCGTACTGGTAATCACATGGGCCTGCAGCCCCATACCTTCAAAGACAATGTTGATTTCCTGGCCGAGGATGTTGAGAATCTGACCGGTGTCAAGATCAATCACTCCTTTAACCGCAAGGGGGCGGAATTCCTGTTTATCACTCCTTCCGCCGATGTCTTTGCCGAACCCGGGCTTTATACGGCCATGGGCTATCTGCTGCTCTTTGAACATATCGGGCTCGACTATACCTGGTCAACCTATGCCTCCGAGGGCGGAAACTTCGGCCTCTTCACCAACAACGAGTTGATGAAGAAACTCAACGGCAAGATGTATGCCGAGGCCAAGCGGCTGGGCGTGAAGTCTATCATCGGTGGTGAATGCGGTCATATGTGGCGCGTTATCCATCAATATATGGATACCATGAATGGCCCTGCAGATTTCCTTGAGGTGCCGAAATCACCCATTACCGGCACTACATTCAACAATGCCGCCTCCACCAAAATGGTCCATATCAGTGAGTTTACCGCTGATTTGATCAAGAATAACAAGTTGAAATTTGACAAGAGTCGCAATTCCCATGTGAAGGCCACCTTCCATGACTCCTGCAATACGGCGCGGGCCATGGGCCTGATGGATGAACCCCGCTATATCCTCGATCATGTTGTCGATTGGGTCGAGATGCCGGAGAATACCATTCGGGAGAAGACC
>JANZPQ010000223.1:0-2746 GCA_038040945.1 Desulfobulbaceae bacterium
GCTAAGATTACCGTCTGTGTCAGCCCTATTCATGGTGAAGGGCATGACCACCAGTCCGGTAAAGCCGTCTGTGACATCAAAGGCATGGGCATACATGTTGATGATCTTTGTTGTGTCATCTTCGTAGAGATTGGCTATCCAGCCGGCAAACTGCATGTCGTCAACATCTGAGGATGAGGAAAAAGAGTAGGAGTTTCCGGAACCTGCCCCGGATTCAAAGCCATTTCCCCAGCAGATCTTGAAGGCAGAACCTTCTATGCCGATTGTCTCACCCAGGTTGAATCCCAGGGAGGCCCCGTCAAATTGCCAGTTGATGCCGTGGGCCATGGGAGAGCCACCGACGGTGCTGGCGCTGCTGAAATCGTCAGGTGCTCCGCCAAGGGCAGGGCGGCGGCCAACGGAAAAATGGTAGGGAGCGGTGCCGATAGTGTCAAAATAGGTGAAAAAAGCGCGTTCCAGTTGAATGGCTGAATCGCTGCCCGTGGAGTGGATATTGCCATCCATGGTCACGGCATTGGGGCCGCCATTATACCATTTAACACCGCTGGAATCGCCAAAGACCTTGTTGGCGGAAAGGCGTCCGACAAAGGAAAGGGAATCCGCCGGTCTCGCCTTCATATCAATGCGGATCCGGGAGGTGAAAATGGTGTCGTTGTCTATGTCCTGATCTTCCGGTGGAAGAAGGAGGTTATTGGTGAATAGGTAGCCTCCCATCTGATTCTTGGTGAAGGGGCCACCGGCGGCAACGTTCATAATGCCATTGGACATTGCCTGCGGCATACCCTTGGCATCCATATGCAGGGAGTTCAAACGTGTCTCCAAGTCAACACCCAGAGTCACCTTGTCGAGGGTGCTGTGTTCTTCGGTGCTTGCCAGCCGTTTATCAAGATCTTCCAGGGCCTCTTGCACTTCCTGTTCCTGACCGCCCTTCTTGTTTTGTTGTTCCATTGACATCTGCAGCATCTCTTCGGCATTTGCCAGCCGTTCATTGAGATCCGTGACAATGTTTTTCAACATCTCGATTTCCTGTACCAGCTCCTGGCTGGCACCGCGGCCGCCGGCAACGGCATCGCCTGGAAGAGCATTGAAGGATAAGAGCAGTGTTGCTAAACTTACAAGTCCGTAATGTTTGATCATGAACGCCTCTTCACAGGTTGTGAAACCCTTATGTCGCGCTGGGTTTCATTGAATTAGAACAACTCGAGGCTCTTGTAAAATGACCAGGATGTCAGTCGCGAGTTCTTTCGTCAGGAATCCATTCCCGTAAAATAAGCATGGTATGGATTCCCGCCTACGCGGGAATGACAGCTGTTGGACTCATTCATCATTGTGCAAGAGGCTCACTCTCTTCTGAATATTCCTTAATGGCTTTTATCGGTATGTGACGGATTTGTCAAGGAGAATCAGTAATAAAATCTGTGTGATCAGTGAGTTGTTGCTGTCACTGACCTGAAGCCATCTGTGACGGATATTTTTTACTTTCTAATTTCCTTTTTGCTTGTATGCATGATATGGTGATTGATGATACTGGAAGATCATAAGGTCTCCAGGTGAGCGACTGTGGTGATTGCAGTCTTGTTAATGATGTTTTATTGGAGGAAGGTATGGGGATTCGTGCAAAATTTATTATTATTATCAGTGTGTTGAGTTTGCTGGCGACAATTGCTATCGGCTATACCAGTTATGTGCTCAGTCGTCAGAACGCCCTTGCTGATGCCAGAAGTAAAGGGGAGATGCTTTTTAATTATATTGAGGCGAGTGCGACTTTTTTTGGCAAATATCAGAAGCCCTTGATTGATGAGCTGGTGACCGATACAGAAAGGTTTGTTCCTGAGCTGATGTCACGGTTTGTGGTGAAACGTATGGAATATGACATATTTGCCGAGACCCAAAAGGGATATCAGTTCAAGCAGGCAACGATTGATCCACTCTGGCCTGACAATAAGGCTGATGCCGACGAGCTGGAGATTATCCAATATTTTGCCACTAACCCGAGCGCCACGGAGAAGGAGGGGATTGTAGTGAAAGGCGGGGAACAGTTTTTTTATTCCGCCAAACCTGTCAAAATCGATAAGGATTTCTGTCTTAAATGTCATAGCGATCCGGCAATCGCACCTGAAGAACAGCGGGAGATCTATGGCACAGAGCATGGCTATAACTGGAAAATGGATGAGACCGTGAGTGCCTCCATGATCTATATCTCAGTTTCGCAGGCCTTGGCCACGGCCCAGGCCTCGGCCTTGAAGATCTTTTTTATTGGTATTGGCTGCCTTCTGGTGACCATTGCCGCCATCTGGGTTTTCCTTGACCGTGGAGTGGTAGGGCCGATCGTTCGTCTTTCTGAGGTAGCAAAAGACATCAGTATCGGCAAAAATCTCTGTGATAGCGCCCATTCCGATGCCAAGGATGAGATTGGTGTCTTGGCCAATTCCATTGATCGGATGCGGATCAGTGTCAATAAATTGTTGAAACGCAGTTGTCCTGATCGTAACCAGGATAAGAAAGAATAACTTTTCTGTTATGAAGGATGACTAACAAGGGGTCTGTCGGCAATTGCCGACAGACCCCTTTTTTAGTATTACAGATCGTTTTGCCGCTGCCATTCAGCCAGGGATTCCAGGGCTTTCCTGGCCCTGATCTCACCACGGAGCTGCTTCCCAATTTTGGGAATCTTCTTACCTGGCTTTTGCTCCCCGTTTTGTACCCCCTTCTGATCCCATTCCGGAAAAAGACCAAAAGTGACATT
>JANZPQ010000224.1:0-9978 GCA_038040945.1 Desulfobulbaceae bacterium
GCCTTGAACCAGGCAATCTGCTCACCGTTGAGAGAGTGGTTCAGGGATATCCGCGATTCCGTGCCATCCGCGTGATGACAGACGGCCGTCAGCCTTGATCCTGGGGCAAGCTCTGTCAGGCCGAGGATATCGATCCGGTCTGCCTCCTGGATCAGATCATAATCTGCAGCAGAGGTAAAGGTCAAAGGCAGCACCCCCTGTTTTTTCAGATTGGTTTCATGGATACGGGCAAAAGAGCGGGTAATCACCACCCGCCCCCCCATATACCGGGGGCTCATGGCCGCATGTTCCCGCGAAGAACCTTCTCCGTAATTGGTATCACCCACCGCCAGCCAGTTGTCGCCGGCTGCACTGTAGGCCCGGGCGATCTCGGTATAAGGCAGCCGCTCGCCGGTCAGTTGATTCAGACCAAGCCCGGTCTCACCGCTGAAAGCATTGGTGGTGCCGCTGAACATGTTCCCGGAGATGTTGTCCAGGTGGCCGCGAAAACGCAGCCAGGGACCGGCAGGCGAGATATGATCGGTGGTGCATTTTCCCTTGGCCTTCATCAGCAGGCGCAGGCCCATGAAGTCACACCCTTCCCAGGGGGAGAAAGGGGAAAGCAGGGCCAGACGTTCCGATCCGGGCGCCACCTGCACCGAGACAGCGCTTCTTTCAATGACAGAGTCGATGGGGGCCAGAAAACCCGCCTCATCACGAACAAGCCCTTGAGGCGGCACCTCCGGCACCTTACCGGGAGGGGTCAAAACAAAGGGAGTGCCATCGGCGGCCACTAATTCAGCACTATAGGGGTTGACCTCAAAGGTGCCGAACATGGCATAGGCCAGACAGGTCTCAGGACTGGCAATAAATCCGCAGGTGCCGACATTGCCGTCGTTACGTTTAGGAAAATTCCGGTTGTACGAGGTGACAATGGAATTCTTGAACCCCGGCTCAATCCCCTCTCTGGTCCATTGACCGATACAGGGACCGCAGGCATTGGCCAGTACGGTGGCCCCGATGGCCTCAAGTTTGGCAATCTGCCCGTCCCGCTCGAGAGTGGCACGCACCTGCTCGGAACCTGGAGTCACCAGTACCGGAATCTTCAAGCTCAGACCTTTTTCTGCTATCTGTTCAGCCATGGCAGCCAGACGTCCCATATCTTCATAAGAGGAATTGGTGCAGGAACCAACGAGGGCATAGGTCACATTGGCAGGATGTCCGCCCTTTTCCACATACTCTTTCATCTTCGAGACCGTCACCGCCAGATCAGGCGAATGGGGACCCACCAGATGGGGTTCAAGGCTGGTAAGATCAATCTCAATAATCTCTTCATAATATTTTTCAGGACTGGCCAGGACTTCCGGGTCGGCCTGCAACAGATGCGCATATTGAGCGGCAAGGGTTGCCGCCTCACCACGACCGCAGGCCTGGAGATAGCCTGCCATATGGTCATCAAAGGGAAAGACCGAGGTGGTGGCGCCCAGCTCTGCACCCATATTGCAGATGGTGGCCTTGCCCGTGCAGGAAAGCGAGGCCGCGCCCGGTCCGAAATATTCAAAAACCCGATTGGTACCGCCGGAACAGGTGAGCATACCCAGGATCTTTAAAATCACATCCTTGGGCGCGGCCCAGCCCTGCAGCTGACCCGTGAGCCGGACCCCGACAAAACGCGGATGCAGCACCTCCCAGGGCATGCCGACCATGACATCGACGGCATCGGCCCCGCCCACACCTGAGGCAAAGGCACCGATACCGCCGGCGTTCGGGGTATGAGAATCGGTACCCAGCATCATCAGCCCTGGAAAGCCATACTGCTCCATCACCACCTGATGAATAATACCGGCACCCGGCAGCCAGCAGCCAAAACCATAGCGCTGAGAGGCAGAGGCCAGAAAATCATAGACTTCACGATTTTCGATTCGCGCTGCATGCAGATCCCCATCAGCCCCTTTCTGGGCCCGGATCAGATGATCACAGTGGACCGAGACCGGCACCGCGGCCTCATCCTTGCCGGCCAGCATGAACTGCAGGATGGCCATCTGGGCCGTCGCATCCTGCAGGGCAATGCGATCCGGACGGGTCTTGACATAGGAGATTCCGGGTGTCAGCTCCGCCTCCATCGCATTGTCAAGATGGCCATAGAGAAGCTTCTCTCCATAGGTTAAAGGGCGGCCCAGCCGTTTCTTGACCATGGCAATATTGGCGTCCATTTTCCGGTACACCGCTTCAATGAATGGGGGGGTCGAATCAACAGAAGTGCTCATCATATCTCCAAAAAGTAGGGTTGTCATTTCGACCAACGGGAGAAATCTTCAGTGCAGCACCTGAGTAAAAGATTTCTCACTTCGTTCGAAATGACTGATAAAAGACTTTTACAAGAACCTCATACGTATGCCTAAATAGAGAATTACAGAAAATCAGGAACGAATCAGCTCTTCCGCCAGCATCTTGTCCGCCAGTTCAAGGATAAAGTTACGCTGAAGGGGCGTTGCATGGGCGATACAGTCGCAATGGAGGTTTCCCTGACTGCGAACCAGCATCTCAAAACAGACCGAACTCCTGCCCACCTCAACCCCGCAATAATAAGGACCGCATTTTTCTGCATGCTTACCTTGAAGCTCGGAGAGTATCTCAGAAGGCAGGACGATCCAGTAAATGCCGATCATGGGTCCTCGCTGCAGGTTGCGTTTGAGGTAGGAATCTATATTATCCCGCTCCATGGGGGACAGATCATCAATAACGTATTGGCGCATAATGAATTACGATTAAAAAAATTTATAACAACCGGGCGGCAATGGCCGACAACGGACTTCTTTCACTTTTGCTCAAGGTCACATGACCATAGAGCGGCTGCCCTTTCAACTTCTCCACGGTGTACGAAAGACCGTTCGAGGATGAATCAAGATAGGGGTTATCGATCTGCTGCGGATCACCGGTAAGCACCATCTTCGTGCCCTCACCAGCCCTGGAGATAATGGTCTTCACCTCATGCGGGGTCAGATTCTGGGCCTCGTCGACGATGACAAACTGTTTCGGGATGGAACGACCGCGAATATAGGTCAGGGCCTCGAGTTCCACCAGTTGATCCTTGAACAGCGTGTTCACCTTCTGTTGGACAGTCCCCTCCTCATAGCGATGATCTTTCTGCATCAGATAGACGAGATTGTCAAAGATCGGTTGCATCCACAAGGAGAGCTTTTCATCTTTCGTGCCAGGCAGATAGCCAATATCCTTGCCCATGGGGATAACGGGGCGGGAGACCAGAAGTTTCTCATACCCTTGCTGCTGGAGTACACATTCAAGGCCGGCGGCAAGGGCCAGAAGGGTCTTGCCGGTGCCGGCCTGACCGATGAGCGTTAACCGGGCTGATCTTTGGATTCATGAGCAGCTCAAGGGCCATCCGTTGTTCCTTGGAACGCGAGTGAACATTCCAGGCGCTCTCATAAACAGCATCGAGAGGGACCAAACTGTTAGGCCCCACTGCCCGGCCAAGTCCTGAGTGCTTCGGATTAGAGGCATCCTGCAAGAGGACAAACTCGTTGGCCAGAAAATCAAACCCTTCGGTCTCCAGACCCTTCCCCTGATGAAAACGATCGACCATCTCGGTTGCGACCTGGATCTCGCCCCAGCCGGTGTACCGTTCGTCAAAGTTACACTTCTGCTTCTCAAAATCCATGACATCAATGCCCAGGGCATCCGCCTTCAGTCGGGCATTGATGTCCTTGGAGACAAGGATCACCTTTTTCCCTTCCTCATGCAGGGCGTTGGCCACGGCCAGGATCCGGTTATCAGGCACCGACATATCCATGCAGACTCCCGGCATATCCTTGCGCTCGACCACAATCTGCAGGATACCGCTGTTTTCCATGGTCACGCCATCTTTGAGCGAGCCCTGCGAACGCAGTTGATCGATCTGCCGGATCACATGGCGGGCGCTGCGCCCCAACTCATCATTGTGCCGTTTAAAGCTGTCCAGCTCCTCAAGGACCGTCATCGGCAGGATAACGTAATTATCATCAAAGGAGGTGAGAGATTCGGCGTTATGGAGCAGGACATTGGTGTCGAGAACAAAGTATTTGCGTACGCCCTTGGCGATCATAGATCAAGTCCGGTTAAATTTTTATTGAGCAGCTCACAGCCGTCTTCACGGATAACCACCATGTTTTCCAACCGCACGCCGCCCCAACCAGGGATGTAGATACCGGGTTCAACGGTCACCACCATCCCCGCCTTCAACTGTTTCCGGTTACGGGCAGACAGGCGCGGCTCTTCATGCACGGCCAGGCCCACACCATGGCCGAGGGAGTGACCAAAGGCCTGGCCGTAGCCGGCGGCCGCAATGATATCACGGGCAATCTTATCCACCGCGGCGGCCACGATTCCCGCCCGGATGGCAGCCAGGGCAGCCAGCTGGGCCCGACGCACCAGGCGGTGGACAGCATAGAAACGGTCGTCCGGCTTGCCAAGCACAAAGGTCCGGGTCATATCAGAGCAATAGCCATCGAGTACCAGCCCCATATCAATCATCAAGGGCTGGCCGCGCTCGATCGCAACAGGACCGGGGACCGCATGGGGCAAGGCGCTGTTGCTGCCGGTGGCGACAATCGTGCTGAAACTTGGGGACTCGGCGCCCATGCTCCGCATGGTGGACTCAATGATGAGCGCAATATCCCTTTCAGTGCGGCCCGGAGAAAGCGAGCTGTACACCTCGTCAAAGACCTTTTCATTGAGGGCAACTGAGAGCCGCAGCTTCGCAAGCTCATCCTCGTCTTTGATCAGGCGCAGCCCTTCGACAAGCCCTGTGGTCGGGACACACTGGACACCGATCTTCTCTCCCAGGGCCTTCAGCTTCCCGGCAAAAGAATAGAGGGTATAGTCACTTTCAAAACCAAGGCTGCGGATCTTCAAATCCGGCAGCAGCTCCTTCAATAAGGCCGGCAAGCCTTTCGGGTAAAGAAGAACAGGGAGGAAGGCTACCTCCGCCTCGGCCTGGAGCTTGAAACGAAAATCAGTCAGCAGGAGGGGATCGCCCTTGGCCGGAATCAACAAGAGACCCGAGCTCTCGCCAATCCCGTGATCAGGCGGAGAATAGCCGCTCAGATAGCGCCTGTTCTCCGGCTGAGCGACCAAGAGGGCATCAAGCTTTTTTCGGCGCAGGATCGCCTGCACCTTGGTAATTCTCCGGGAGTAGTTCATCAGAGAGCTGGCATCAGGCAAAGCGCTGCGTCAGCAGTTCTTTGCGCTGATCAAGGGCCTGATTGTACTGCAGGTTCAGGTCTGCCAGCATCCGCACCCACTCCTTCTGATACATGGGGTGCATCACCGGATCCATCGACATCCTGCCGCCGGCCGGAGACTCCTGTTGCCCGACCTTCTGTTCAATCTGGGCGCGAACCGCATCCTCAAGCTGCTTCCTAATCTGTTCTTTATGCTGATTATACTGCTCCAGGATCTGCTTCAGCTCAGCACAGATCGCAACAACATCAGACGCTGACTGCTCCATCCCGGCAAGCCCCTCCAAGGCCCGAAGACTCGTGGCCATCAGGGCCTCGTCACGAGGCAGGACGATATTGCGCATCAGGGCCCGGGCCATCCCCCTGCGCACCGCCATCTGCTCTGCCGGCGCCTGCCCGGCCAGGGCCTGGCTGAGATCGTCGAGCGCAAGGGCGATATACTCGGCGGCCAGTCGCATCCCTGTACGTTCCGACTCCTGAGAGTCAGGCTCTTCAACGGAACGGGCTGCCATGCGGGCTGCCCGTTCCATAACCATATCCATGGTACTTTTAATTTCTGCCATTTTAAAGGATCATGCGTCAGTAGAATATTAAAAAACGTTGTTCATCACCTTGTACTTTTTATTCCATAACTATGTACCCCAGAGGGGAGTAAACCGTAAAGAAAAAATTGCTTTCTCATGAGCCAGAACAGTTCCGGATTTTTTTTAGAGTGGAAAAACCAAGAAGTGCTTGTCTTTCCACTTTTCTTTTGCTATATAATAATGTTTTCTTATGAAAGAAGGTGTCCTTTTTTCTTCTTTTATACCTTACCGGCGTCGTCTGGCAACAGGCGATACAGATCAACCCTTACAACGTGGTCCCTTCCAGGACCGCATGAGCGAAAAAACCCATGACAGAGGCACTCTCAAAAACAACAAACAATGACGAAGAGTTAAGCTTTGCCGAACTCTTTGAGATGGAAGAAAACTGCAGCGTCGTCAATGTCGGCGATGTAACCATGGGCACCATCATCGGTGTCGTCGATGGCTATGTCCTCGTTGACGTCGGAGACAAAGCGGAAAGCTACGTTGCCAAATCAGAATTCCAGTTGGAAAAAGGTAAAGAGATTCAAATCGGCGACACATTTGAAGTCTTTATTGAACGTCGTAAAGACGAAGGCGGACTCCTGCTGTCACGGGAAAAAGCGATTGCCATCAAAGTATGGGAAGACATCGCCAAGATTCAGGAAGAAAACGGCACCATTGAGGGCAAGATCGAGAACAGGGTCAAAGGCGGCATGTCTGTTAATGTCGGCGTTCCAGCCTTCCTTCCCTATTCTCAGATCGATCTGCGCCCGGTCAAAGACCTCGACGCACTCATCGGCGAGACCTTTTCCTTCAAGGTCCTCAAATTCAACCGCAAACGGAATAACGTCGTTATTTCACGGCGGGCCATCCTTGAGGAAGACCGTAACAAACTGCGCGAGAAGATGCGTTCCATCCTCGAAGAAGGACAGATCATCAAAGGCGCCATCACCAATATCACCGACTATGGTCTCTTTATCGACATGGGCGGCATGGACGGCCTCTGCCATATCACCGATCTCTCCTGGGGACGTGTTTCCCATCCGGCAAAACTGTACAAGGTCGGCGAGGAGCTTGAGGTCAAGGTTCTCAAATATGACAAGGAGAACGATCGCGTCTCTTTGGGCGTCAAGCAACTGAAAGAAGACCCTTGGTCCACCGTTTCCGCCCGTTACCCCGTTGGCGAGAAGGCAACCGGCAAGGTCGTCTCCATCACTGATTACGGTGTCTTTATCGAACTGGAAGAAGGTGTGGAAGGACTGATCCATGTCTCTGAGATGACCTGGTCCAAGAAACCCCGCCATCCATCCAAGATCGTTGCCGTGGGTGATGAGGTTGAGGTCATGGTGCTCAACATCGAGCCTGAGACCAAACGGATTTCACTCGGCATGAAACAGCTGCAGCCCAATCCATGGGATCTGGTTACAGACTCCTATCCAGTGGGCTCCATCATTGAAGGAAAAGTCAAGAACATCACTGACTTCGGCGTCTTTATCGGTATCGAAGACGGCATTGACGGACTGATCCATGTCTCTGACCTCTCCTGGACTGAGCGGATCAAGCATCCTTCTGAAAAATATGTCAAAGGTCAGACCATCCTGGCGGTTGTCCTGAAGATTGACAAGGAAAACGAGCGCTTCTCCCTCGGAATCAAGCAGCTTGAGCCGGATCCATGGCAGGCTGCCTATAATAAATATCCATCAGGTACCGTTATCGAAGGAACGATCACCAACGTCACTGACTTTGGTGTCTTTATTCAACTCGAGGAAGGTATCGAAGGATTGGTCCATGTCTCTGAGATCAGCAAAGAGAAGATCAAGACTCCTGTTGGCGCCTATCAGGTTGGCGACACCCTGAAGGCAATTGTCATCAATGTATCGGCAAAAGACAGGAAGATCGGTCTCTCCATCAAGACCCTGGAAGGCGATGGTGAGGATTCGGCTGCTGAAGGACAAGGACAGGCCGCACCCAGAAAAGAAACCTCTGCTGCGACAGTATCAGCCGCAGCAGCTGCCGCAGCTCCAGCCACTCTGGGCGACCTCATGAAGGCCGCACAGAGTGGGCAGAGCGATGAGGGCCAGACCGAAGAAGACTAACCGCTTCTTCGATGATGAGAACCGTTAAGGAGGGGTTTATCCAACCCTTCTTAACGGCCCATCTGACTCTATACAAGGTTGTTTTGCCTGAAAAATTATTTATGGCAAAACAACCTTTTTTTATAAGCTGCTCAATCCTGCAAGCAATTGAACGCCGAGTCTGTAGGCAGCGTTCCAGGATGAAGGTATCACCATACTTGTGAGTTACCACTATTAGACATGTTAAAAAAAGAACTTATCGATCAGGTCAGCACAGACCTCTCCCTGCCAAAGCAGGATGTGACCGCCGCACTCGAGATCATGTTGACGACTATGCGGTCTGCCTTGATAGAAAAAAGGAGAATAGAGCTTCGGGGTTTTGGCAGTTTTTCCATCCGCACCCGGAAGGCGCGCAGGACCAAGAACCCCAAAACCGGTACCACCATGGATATCCCGGAAAGGCAGACCGTGCACTTTACTATGAGCAGGTCGCTGAAAGAGCCGCTGATAAAGGGTTAGGCGCCGTTATGAAACGAGCAGGGGTTTTCTCCTGCTCGTTTCCTTTACGGCACCTTATGCCGCCTTACAAAAACGGAGTAACATCGCCCTTTCCCCGGCGCAATACTTCAGGACTATCTCCGGTCAGGTCAATGAGCGAAGAAGGATCCGGATAGACAGGGCCGCCGTCGATAATGACCTCAAGCCTGTTGCCGAGAATCATATCGATCTCATAGGCCTCAGTCGGCGCAGGATGATCCTCCTCCAGCGGAATACTGGTGTTGACAATAGGATTCCCCAGGGTTTCAAGAAGCAACATGCAGATAGGATTATCCGGCACCCGGATACCAACGGTCTTCTGTTTGGTTGCCATGACCTTCGGCACAAGCTTACTGCCCGGAAGGACAAAGGTATAGGCGCCAGGCAGATTTTTTTTCATCAGACGATAGGCCGTATTTGACACATGGGCATATTCGCTGATATCTTTCAGACTGGAACACATAAAAGAAAAGGGCTTCCCCTCGGGCCTTTTCTTGATCTGCATCAAGCGCTTAATGGCCTTTGGATGAAACAGATCACAACCCACACCGTAGCCGGTATCCGTTGGATAGCAGATAATCGCCCCTGAGCGCAGGTGGTCAACAACCTGCTGGATCAGGCGCAGTTGAGGATTATCAGGATTAATATGTATAAGCATGGCTTCACGTCTCCTTATATTTTAAGTAAATCATACTCTGAGGGTGAAGGTCAACACTCTTGCCCACAAGGATGAAAAGAGGTCACTCCTGAAAAAGGTTTAAGCTTTTAGCTCGAGATGCTACACTGACTCAGCCGGTATAAGCATTCGTTTAAATAGAACGATCCCGATTCAATGCTGTGAACACCATAAAGGGCTTGAATGATCTTCTCTCTGATTCTCACTCCTGCTTGCGGCAGCCCCTTATTTAACACTGAAAATTAAAAACTGAAAACCCTTAAGTTCAGTCCATTCTGTTCACTTGAACCTTGTGATAGGAGCCTTCCATGTTACCAGACACCATAGAGCTAGCCCTTACCTTTGATGACCTGCTGCTTGTCCCCTCAGCCTCAGAGGTTCTTCCCAATGAAGTCTCCCTCGCCACCAGATTGACTGACACCATCACCCTGAACGCCCCGCTGATCAGCGCTGCCATGGATTCAGTAACCGAACACCGGGCAGCCATTGCCATGGCCCGTGAAGGCGGGATCGGCATTATCCATAAAAATATGGGGATCGCCAAACAGGCCAAAGAGGTGGAACAGGTCAAAAAATCGGAATCAGGGATGATCATTGACCCGATTACGGTACGCGAGGATCACTCCGTGGCCGATGTGGAAAAGATCATGGCCAAATACAAGATCTCCGGTCTACCCGTGTTGCGCGAGGGAAAGCTGGTGGGGATCGTCACCAACCGCGATCTGCGTTTTGTCTCTGACAGCGACCTGCGGGTAGGCGACGTGATGACCAGCAAAAACCTGGTGACTGCCAAAGTGGGCATCGACATGGTACACTCCAAAGCCCTGCTCCATGAGCACCGCATTGAAAAACTGCTGGTGGTCGATGACTACGGCAATCTGGCCGGGCTGATCACCATCAAGGATCTG
>JANZPQ010000225.1:0-3676 GCA_038040945.1 Desulfobulbaceae bacterium
AGTCTCCGGATCAGGGTTAACAATTTTCACCCTGATCCCTGGCAGAGGCTTGCCGGTCGAACCCACCGCAATAGTTTTATCTCCCGGAGGCCCACCGGCCAGCAGCGGCGCGCACTCAGTCAGACCATAGCCGATGAGATAAGGAAAGCCGGCATTGTGCAAAAACTGTTCAACCTCCGGATTAAGAGCCGCCCCACCTATCCCCATGACTTGCAGGTTACCGCCAAAAAACTCCAGCAGCTTTGCCCCAATGCGCTTATGGATAATTTTTTGACCGAAGCCGACTTTGCAGATCATGGAGAGGAAAAGACTATTATCGATCTTGGGAAGCACTCTTTTTTTATAAATTTTTTCAAGTATAAGGGGCACAACAAACATGGCAAACGGCCTTTCCTGACTGCAGATTTTCTGCAGAACAGCCGGTGTCGGTGTCTTGCCCGCATAGGCGATTCTGGCACCCCGGAGTAAGGGCAGGATAAAACCTACTGTGAACTCATAGGTATGTGACATGGGCAAGACAGAAAGGAACACAGACTCCGGCTCGATATCAATGATGGCAGAGGCGGAAAGGGCATTAGCTGCCAGGTTTTTATGACTGAGCATGACTGCCTTTGAATATCCTGAGGTCCCCGAGGTGTAGAGGATAGATGCCAGATCATCTTCAAGTACGGTATCAAAAGCGAGCCCCCCATCTGCTTCCACGTCGCTTCGCATCTCTATGGCCTCGGCCAGATATGCCGAAAAGGTTTCCACAACAAGGAAATCAAGGCTGGCAACAGAGTCATCGAGGGTGACAATCCGTTTCAGGCTCTTTTGATTCAACTCATATATTTTTTCTATCTGCCGCTCGGTAGTAAAGAGAACCGGCACCCGCATCTCTGTGAGGATATGATGAACATCCGCCTCCGGCAGATCAGGCAGGATAGGAACAGCCACAGCCCCTAAACGGACAATGGCAAAATAGGCAATACCCCAGTTATGAGAATTTTCCGCCAGAATAGCGACATGATCACCTTTCCTGATTCCTTCCCTTACTAAACGTACGGCCAGGGCGATGATCCGCTCATAAAACACCTGATAGCTCAGGGGAGTTTCAAGAGCCATCCCCACTGCCGGAAGATCAGCAAACTTCTTCTGACTTGCATCGATAATATCATTCAAGGTCATGTGCATACAGGGATCATCCGACATGAAGCGCCTCTTTTATATTATTGTGAAATTATAGTAAGAAGAATGAGCAGAGCGGTAAAACAGAGAATCCGTCTGTAGATTAGATTAACCGGCCCGACATTACCCAAAACAAATTTTTTGGTCAATTAAGAAGAAGCCGCAAAGTGCTAGCGAGAAGTTTATTCTTTGTTTCTTCTGGGAATAATGATTAACTTCTTGACAAGGAACGGTGTGTTATATAAAAATAATCAAGAGTTATAATTTGTTACAAATATTTCTGACCTCCTCAACACCATTGACCCCTATGAAAAAATACGCTTTCACCCGTTTACTGCTGGCCAATCTGCTGTTCTGCTCGTTTTTTATCGGCCTGTCGGTGATGCCCGCAACAGCTGTCCCTGTGTTGCAGGACAGGAACAAACAACCGGTGGCCTCCAGCCAGCAAAAGAGCACTGTTAAAAAAAACATTCCCCAGGGAATAGTAACTCTCGGAACCTACAAGAGTACCTCTCCACATAAAAAAAAGATTGGCACAATCCGGCTTGAAGCTGCTCTTACAGCACAGGAACTTCCTGTCTCCAAGACCTATTTGAGCCAGAAATCATCCAAAAGCCGTAACAATATCGAGAAGAAGATCTCTGCAAAAAGCGCCATAGTCATGGATGCGAGCAATGGTCAAACCCTTTTTTCAGTTTCTCCCGACACCCCACGCCAGCCAGCCAGCACCATCAAGATCCTGACCGGCATGATTGCCATCAAGTCTCTTGATTCCGGTGAATCTGTTTCAGTAAGCTCAAAAGCTGCCGAACAACCAAGCTCCAAGGTCTATCTTGAGAGGAAAAAGCAGTATAAGGCCGATGACCTTATCAATGCCGTCCTGCTCTCATCGGCCAACGACGCCAGTGTCGCGCTCGCCGAAAAAATTGCCGGCTCAGAGAAATCTTTTGCCCGGATGATGACCCTGCGGGCCAAACTCTGGGGTGCCCAGAAGACAGTCTGCAAGACCGCAAACGGCCTGACCGCAGAAGGGCAGACCAGTACAGCCAGAGATCTGGCCACCATCTTCAGGCACGTCATGCAGGATGCAGAATTTTCCCAGAGGATGAAACAGGTCAAGGCCCATACCGCAGAGGGCAAACTCCTCCGCAATCACAACAAGGCCCTGTGGCAGATAGAAGGGGCGATAGGCGGCAAGACAGGTTTTACCAATGCAGCCGGACAGACCTATGTGGGAAAATTTAAAAGAGGATCGAGTGAGATCATCGTCGCGATCATGGGCAGCAGAACCATGTGGGCGGATCTCAAGACACTGGTGGAATACGGCTTCTCGCAACAGGCATTAGCAGCCGCCGAGGCCAAAGAGAACATGAGAAAGACCAAGGTTGTTGCCAGCATCCCAGCGGTCAGCCAGCAACAATAAAAAGAGGAACCGCCCTCTTTAGCTAGGCGCGTTGCGCCTTCCGCCAGCCCTCTGCCTTCAAACTGGAAATCCGTTCAACTGACCACGCTGTGATGGCAGTCAAATACTCCTGGGGCCTTGTCTCCTTCATTGAGATAATTCGCGCCCGCTCATCGGCAATATCCCTGGTCTCACCCGGATACATCTCGCGCCAGGTGACATAGCCCTCATCAAAGACAAATCCGGGCTGCACCTGATCCGGCTCCACACCTAATTTGGCAATGGCATACATCCGGGCCAGATCCATATCGTATTCAATGACCCAGCCGTTATCCGCAACCATACTCTCTTTCTCAAGGGCAACCGTGCCTGAACAGGAGGGACAGAACAGACGATCAATAACCTCCTGGCTCATAATATTATCACGCAGATGAAAGGAGACCTTTTCCTTTCCGCAACTGCAATCTCTGTTTACTTCCTGACACATGATTCCACCTCCATACTATGGGATTTTTTTTAAGTTACATAGTCCGCTATTATAAAAACATATCTCTTACTATGTTTCTTTTTCACCTCTTTGTAAAGTAATAAAGAGAATCATTCCTATTTCTTTCTCACTGGCTTTCGTGACTCATTTCCACTTACGACCTTCTGCTTCCGTCGCTGATCAGCCCCGAACATCTGCCTTTCCAGCAGACCACGCTGTTCTTTTCGCTCCGACTTGTTGCGGGCAACCGGGATGGGCTTATTTGTATCCCGATGCAGGCCGGTGACATACATGGCGGTGGACAGGGTGCCGGGAGTCGGGGTGAAATCCTGGAACTGCTTGACCTGCAGATCAAGGGCGCGCAGCTTTCTGGTCATCGTCTCAGTATCCTTGGCGGTACAGCCGGGATGAGAGGAGATCAGATAGGGAGTAAAGATGATCTTTTTGCCAATCCCCGCCGCCATCTGGCGACACTGGTCCAGGAAATCAATCAACTGCTGATGTGATTCCTTGTGCATGAGGGTCAGCACCTCCTCTTCCGTGTGCTCCGGAGCGATCTTCATGGCCCCGGGGGTGTGACTGCGAATAATCTCCTGCAGGAGACGGGGAGTCTTGAGCAG
>JANZPQ010000226.1:0-4500 GCA_038040945.1 Desulfobulbaceae bacterium
GGTATCATTGCCGGTATCGCTGATGAACGTGACGATGCAGTCAAAGAGATGATCCGCATGGTCATTGCCACCGCCAAACGACGCGGCAAGAAGATCGGTATCTGCGGCCAGGGACCCTCCGACTTCCCCGAATTCGCCACCTTCCTGGTTGAGCTGGGCATCGACTCCATGAGCCTGATCCCTGACACCGCCGTCAAGACCAGACTGGCGGTACACGAGAAGGAAAAAGAGATGGGCATCAACCCCTGATTAAAATCTTTTTGACTCAGTAATAAAAAAGGCATGACCCTTTCGGGTCATGCCTTTTTTTGTTCTCAGTATTCGTTTTTTAGATCAACTACTTATCCTGCCAAAGCAGGCCGTCATCACAAACCCAGAATAACAACAATCAACACTTTTCGTAGACATGAGCATCTACAGCCTCACATTCTCCCCCGCTTCCTCATAAAAACAGTCCATGTCGCTAATGGTCATGTCATCAAAAAATATTACCAGAAGACAGAAATCGACGACATGAGCAAGCAAGAGGCAAGCAAGGTTATTGAATCCTTGAAAAATATCATACAACATAATACAGTCATCAGGAACAGTCAGCCTGACACGCAAGCGGATGAGTGAGCACTTTTCCCTGCTCACTCATCATCCCTCTACTTTGACAGTGCTGGCCTGGGGACCATTCTCCCCCGCTTCCTCATGAAAACGGACCATGTCGCCAATGGTCAGATCATCAAAATCCCTATTCAGGACGCTGTTCCGGTGGAAATAGATCTGCCGCTCATCCAGGGTGGTGATGGTCCCGTAATCCTCCATGGGGAAGAGCTCACTGATCCGGCCTCGAGGCACCTCCGCATGCATCTTGACCTCCCCCTTTCTCTTGCACGAATATTCATCCAGCTTACGATCGACGGCATTAAAGGCATCGCGGAGAGACAGAAAGACGTCCTCAGCCTCTTTATGCTGGGCAGGTGGTTCCCGGTTGATGACTAATTTTCCTTCCGGACAGCTGATATCAATCCTGGTCCTGAACAGCCCCCCCTTATGCTGGTGTTGGGCCGGGGCCTCAACGACGACGTGACAGCTGATGATCTCCGGATGGTGACTGGTCAGTTTGTCGACTCGTTTTCGGATATCCGCTTCTATCTTCTCGGATGTTTCCATATTGCGAAAGGTGATCTGTAAAGGCACTTGCATAATTCTCCTCCGGGTTATACAGGATTCATGGTCAAATCGTGATGAGCTGTTGTCCTTAGCAACTGTCAATCTCTTCGCGGGTGAGCGGTACAAAGGAGACAGGTAATACATCTCTGGTACTGAACACCCCTTGTTCATCTTTTTCCAGCACCAGCAGTTCCTGATGCATAAAGGGCAGACCAACGGGAATAATCAATCTTCCCCCAGGCTTGAGTTGCTCCTTCAAGGATGCCGGCACATGAGTGGCGGCAGCTGTGACGATGATGCCGTCAAACGGAGCATGCTCGGGCCAACCGTTGTAACCGTCACCCTGCCGTACCTCAACGTTCTCATAGCCAAGCTTCTGTAGAAGATCCATTGCCTTTTCTGCCAGGGCAGGGATAATCTCAAGGGTGTACACCTGCCTGACCAGCAGAGAGAGGATTGCCGCCTGATATCCTGATCCGGCACCTACCTCCAGGATCACATCCCCCTTCTCCGGGCAGAGAAGATCAGTCATCAGGGAAACGATAAAAGGCTGGGAGATGGTCTGACCTTTGCCAATAGGCAGGGGAGTATTCTCATACGCCATTGCTGTCAGGTTGGGCGGCACAAAATCGTGCCGCGAAACCAAACGCATGGCCTCTATAACCTCGGGAAGTAAAGACGCCCGTCCGGTAAATCCCTTGGTGAACGAGCACTCGACCTCAATGGTATGGAGCATGGCCTCTATTTTCTGCCTGGTGCTCATATCTGTTCAACCACCTCCCCTAGTCAGGCCCCTCAAGACGACAATCAATCCAGGAGACCTTGACAAGCACCCAACCGTCATCTTGACGTTTTCCTGGGCAGATATGCATACTTTTTCACAACCAGTGCAGAGGTGGCTATTCCCTGACCCAAGTCAGACGAATGATTTTTTCCCCATCACCATAGGAAAAAACCAGATCTCCCTGATACGCATGCTTCAAGGCCTCGCCAAGGCGCCGGGCCAAATGGATACCAGTGGTGGTAATCAGTGTATGATCCTCTTCTGTGGTAATGGCCATGAGCCGCTCCATTGGATGTTCACCCTTTTCCTGGGCCTCAAGATTGTTGATCAGATTAAGCATCTCCACGTGATGGCTAGCGAAGAAGGATCCTTTTATCTGCAGATAACCAGCCGGGAACCCATCCTGAATACGCTGACAGGCCGGACAGACGATGGCATGGGCACTGACAGCCGGCTTACCCCACGCCCATTTCCCTTCAACAAAGACAGCACTGCATTCACTGCAGACCGTAGGTTCCGGCCACTTTTCCTTTTCCTTATAGGTGTCATGGCGCTCTTCCTGAATCAACTTGTCCTGCCTTCCCTGTTTCTGGTTCACGATAAACCCTCCTTTTACATTGTCCCTGCTTATCATCCGGAACATCCTCGACTGTCATGAGATCTGATAAGCAAATGGTTGCCTGAGTTCCCTACCCCCTACTTTCTGTCTGACTTGTATCTTTTATTAAAGTATACATCTAACTATGGGTGAAGATGCAAGGAGATAAATGAAAATGATTATAAATAACGATATGTCCCACATTGATTTACGCTTGAAGATGACTGACTTCTAAGTTTTTTTTTGTAAAGAGAGAAACCCTTGCAAAATGACCAATATGTCATCCCGAATACTTTTATCGGGAATCAATTTTCGTAAATTCAGCCTGTTATGGATTCCCATCTGCGGGGAATGACAGTTTTTTTTGGACTTCATTCGTCATTTTGCAAGAGGCTCCAGAGGAAAGAGATCCTATGCCAGCAATTTTGACGCCTCTGTTCTGTAATGGACAGTTTTGTCCTCCACTTGTTTTTTATATGGATAGCATGATATGCCGATAGAGCAGGCACTGGACTTTCAGAAGATGAAAAAACTATCCATCAGAGATTTTGAGCCCTTGAAACATCCGCCGTAAGATCCTTTGCGAGCGCACACATTTGACAGCTAACAAAAGGAAGCGAAAGCACCCAATCTTGGGAGAGGAGGGAAAAAGTACATATGTCACTCATTACCCGAAACTCATCTGAACAGACAATTTCTGAAATCTTTTCCCTCGCCGGGATCAGCATCAACGGTCCCCGCCCCTGGGATATCAAGGTCTACAGCTCGGAATTCTACGACCGCATTCTCTGTGGTGGTTCGCTGGCTCTCGGTGAGACCTATATGGCTGGCTGGTGGGACTGCCTCTCCCTTGATCAGTTCTTTTTTCGCGTCTTGAGAAACAACCTTGACCTGAAAATAAAAAAATCGAGGTCTGCTCTTCTCTGTGGTATTAAAGCCACCCTCTCAAACTGCCAGAGCAGAAGAAAGGCCCTGGAGGTGGGAAGAAAGCATTATGATGTCGGCAATGATCTCTTTGAATGTATGCTCGACAAGCACATGACCTACAGCTGCGCCTATTGGAGCAGCGAGACCATCGATCTCAACGAGGCCCAGGAAGCGAAAATGGAACTCGTCTGCCGTAAGGTCAAACTCAAACCCGGCATGCGTGTTCTTGATATCGGTTGCGGCTGGGGAGGTTTTGTCCGTTATGCGGCCCAAAATCATGGCGTTGAAGCGGTGGGCATTACCATCTCCAGGGAACAGGCCAAGCTGGCCCGTAAGCGTTGCGCCGGTCTGCCCATCGACATACGCCTCCTTGATTACCGCGATCTGTCTGAAGAATTTGATGCCATTGTTTCAATCGGCATGTTCGAACATGTGGGCTACAAAAATTACCGCCAGTTCATGCAGATGGCCAACCATTGCCTGAAGCCGGACGCTCTTTTCCTGCTTCATACCATAGGTTCCAACAACTCAACCCACTATGGAGACCCCTGGCTGGACAAGTATATATTCCCGAACGGCATGCTCCCCTCCATTGAGCAACTGGGCAAGGCCAGTGAACTCCTTCTTGTCATGGAGGACTGGCATAATATCGGTATTCACTACGACAAAACGCTGACAAGCTGGTTTGCCAATTTTGATCAAAGCTGGCCAAGACTTCAGGACAGATACAGCGACACCTTCTATCGAATGTGGCAATACTACCTCCTCTCCATGGCCGGGGCCTTCCGCTCCCGGGTAATACAGGTGTGGCAGATCGTCTTCTCCAAGAGAGGTAGCGTGGGAGGCTACCAGAGTTATCGTTAAAACGACAGAAAGCAACGATACAGATCAGGATGAAAGATCCGGTCGATAAACACACCATATCAGTAAGCAATACCTTATGGACCTCCCCTTCTCTCCATTCCCTCTTGGTATCATATCAACTTTTGGTGTACATTGTCGTCGGTTTCGGAATCGACAGCACCACCTCGTG
>JANZPQ010000227.1:0-7453 GCA_038040945.1 Desulfobulbaceae bacterium
CGCCAAGGTCTCCGCATTGGCTGGAAAGGGCTGTCCATGAAAGACCGGTACCTCACCGAAGGGCTCTCCCGGACCGAAGATATGCAGGATCTGCTCCTTACCGGCAAACGACATCTTGAAGATCTTCACCTTTCCCTCTGCAACCATATAGAAGCCATTGCCAGGGTCCCCTTCAAAAAATATTGCCTCGCCTTTACCAAACTTCTTTTCCACGGCGATCGCCACTACCGCATCAAGCTGCTCTTCCGGCAGGCCGCCAAACAAGACGCTGTCACCTATCAACTCACGTTTTCCCATCTGTTCCATCTCCTGCTCCCAATTTTCCTTTGTATACACCTTCCAAGAGAGATCCCTTTACCATTTTCCGGAGTTCCTGACCACATTCATCAATTTACACTGGCAAAACTCCGACAACTGCAGTAAAAATCAAGGCGTACAGGGATGGCCTGACCGTTATTTCTGAGACCACCGCCTCTGCTGTCTCGTGACGAATTGGCCTTCTTCCGCCGGCAGAGGCGGCATGAGAATACTGGGAACAGCATCGCCAATCTCGAACAACCAATCAATTCTACTTCCATAATTCAAAACAATGCCAGAAAGAAACGTAGAGAGCCATTCCGTGAGGCCCGTCTCCGACGAGACCCTGCTCAAGGTCGCCAAGGAAATCGTCATCAAATTCATCGAAGTGGGCCGCCTGACCCCTGCCACCTTTGAACAGACCTTTGATTCCATCTATAACACAATAAAAGAAACGGTACGCAAGGTATGATAGAACTGGATCCACGCCTCAACATGGCCCCGGAAGGAATCCGCCATATACATATCATGGGGATCTGCGGCACCGGCATGGCGGCTCTCGCCGGGATGCTGAAGGCCTCCGGCTACAGAGTGAGCGGCTCCGACAGCGGGGTCTATCCGCCCATGTCTGATTTTCTTGAAGGACAAGGGATTGAGGCGGCCAGCGGCTACGGCGCGCAGAACCTTTCGCCCCGACCGGATCTGGTCATTGTCGGTAATGTCATCACCCGCAAGAACCCTGAAGCCCATGCCCTTGCAGAGACAGCCATCCCCTATCTTTCGTTTCCCCAGGCCCTGGCCCATTTTTTCATCAGCTCCCGCACCTCGCTCGTGGTTGCCGGCACCCACGGCAAGACCACCACGTCCTCACTGCTGGCCTCATCGCTCCATCAGGCAGGACTTGACCCCTCATTTATGATCGGAGGAATCGTCCGTGAATTCGATGCCAATTTCCGTCTGGGTCATGGCCCCCATTTTGTGGCGGAGGGTGACGAATACGACACCGCTTTCTTTGACAAGGGATCCAAGTTCCTCCATTATCGACCCCATATTGCCATCATCACCTCGGTTGAATTTGATCATGCCGACATCTTCGCCGATCTCGACGCCATTAAACGCAGCTTCCGGAAATTTGTGGCCCTGCTGCCAGAAGACGGCCTGATCGTGGCCCACCTCGATGACCCCAACGTGGCGGAGGTCGTGGCAGACGCCCCCTGTGAGGTCCAGGGATATGGGTTCAATCCTGATCTGACCTGGTCACTCTCTGATGTGCGCGCCGAACAGGGGATGACCCGGTTCCAGGTCCACCACCAGGGGGACCTTTGGGCAGAGCTGGCAGTCCGTATGCCTGGCCGCCACAACTGCCTGAACAGTCTGGCCGTCACCGCAGTCCTGCACCGGATCGGTCTTGCCCCTGAACAGATCAACAGTGCCCTCAGCAGCTTTGGCGGGGTCAAACGCCGCCAGGAGGTGCGCGGAGTGGAACGCGGTATCACCGTCATCGACGATTTCGCTCACCATCCGACAGCGGTACGGGAGACCCTTGGAGCCCTGAAGGAGGCCTATACGGACCAGCGGCTGGTCACGGTCTTTGAGCCGAGAACCAACTCCTCCCGGCGATCCATCTTCCAGCAGGACTATGTGAGCGCCTTTGACGCCGCAGACTTGATCCTGATCAGAGAACCGCTGCCCCTTGACAATGTTCCGGTGGAAGATCTTTTCTCATCCACTCAGCTGGCCACCGACCTGCAGGCACGGGGACTGGATGCCCGTACCTTTGCTGACACCGACACCATCCTGGCTCATCTCGCGACCACCCTGAAAGAAGGGGATGTGGTCGCCATCCTTTCCAATGGCGGCTTTGACAATATCCACAGCCGCTTGCTGGAGAGAATCAGAGACCGTTCAGAAATAACCAATTACCATCCTGACTAACCAAATCTGATTGCCACAGCTTCATTTTTCTCAACTTAACAGAAGAAGCCATGATAAAACTCGCCGTCCTAAAGGAAACAGAAGAAGGGGAAAACCGGGTCGCACTTATTCCTGACTCGATCAAGCGTCTCTCACAGAAAGGCTTTGTGATTCTGGTTGAGACAGGTGCAGGAAGCGGTGCCGGATACAGCGACCAGGAATACGTCCAATCTGGCGCCTCCCTGGTAAGTTCGCCACAGGAGCTTATCGAGCAGGTCGATTGTGTGGTCAAGGTGCGGCCTCCCTCTCTGCAGGAGGCGGGAATGCTGAAAAACGGCACTGTCCTCATCGCAATCATCCAATCTACTCTCAGACATGATATGGTGAGCAGGCTGGCTGAGAAGCAGATCACCTCCTTTGGTCTGGATATCATTCCTCGTACCTCCCTTGCCCAATCCATGGACGTACTCAGCTCCATGAGCACCATTGCCGGCTACAAGGCTGTGCTGCTGGCTGCAGACACCATTAATCGTTTCTTTCCCATGCTCATGACCGCTGCCGGCACCATTGCCCCGGCAAAGGTGCTGGTCATTGGCGCCGGCGTTGCCGGACTCATGGCCTGCGCCACCGCTAAACGTCTGGGCGGCGTGGTGGAGGCCTTTGATGTCAGGCCGGAGGTCAAGGAACAGGTACGCTCGGTAGGGGCAAGATTTGTCGAGGTACCGACCAGTGAGGACGGCTCCGGGGGCGGCGGCTATGCCAAGGAGATGTCAGAGGAATATAAGCAGAAACAGGCGGAGCTGATCAGCAAGCATATTGCAAAGTCCGACGTGGTCATCCCCACCGCCCTGATCCCAGGCCGCAAGGCACCCATCCTGATCAGCGAGGAACAGGTGGCAAGCATGAAACCGGGCTCGGTCATCGTCGACCTTGCAGCTGAAATGGGCGGCAACTGCGCCCTGACCCAGCCCGGAAAGACCATTGTGGCCCATGGAGTCACCATTGTCGGCCACAGCAACCTGCCATCCACCATGTCTTTCCATGCCAGTCAGATGTTTTCCAGGAATATCGAAAAGTTCCTCCTCCATCTCTGTGACGAAAAGGGTTTCAGGATGAATATGGACGATGAAATTACCCGTGGTTCTCTGGTCACCAAAGGCGGCCAGGTGATCCACGAACTGACCAGTAAACTAATGGCCGACTCAAAAATATAAGAGGAGCAAAAAGATGGATACAGGAACAATCATCATCGGATTGACCATTTTTGTCCTTGCCTGTTTTGCTGGGGCGGAGCTCATTTCCAAGGTGCCACCGACCCTGCACACCCCACTGATGTCCGGATCGAATGCCATCTCCGGCATTGCCATCGTGGGCGCTCTTTTGGCCACGGGACATTCTGAAACATTCAGTTCCATGACTCTTATCGGCTTTTTCGCCGTTATTTTTGCCTCCATCAATGTGGTTGGGGGCTACATGGTGACCAGGCGAATGCTACAGATGTTCAAGAAATAGAGCAGAAGAACAATGGTACCGATTCATCACAAACAAGAACAACTAACGGTTTTACAATAATTAGGGAAAATAAAGGATGTCTCGAAAGGCATCCCGTAACCAGCTGATCTCTTTCAGTTCATAAACAGGCATCCTTTGGCCATTCCCTTCCTGGTGCCGGGCTGTCTTCATAAAAACCACAAAAAAGTGCGTGACTCCCATGTCTTATCATAGCATCAATCTCACTTATCTTCTATCTGCCACCCTTTTCATGCTTGGCATTAAATATCTGAGTTCTCCCAACACGGCCAAAAAGGGTAATCTCCTATCCATGATCGGCATGGCGGCGGCCATTGGCATAACCTTGACCACCCCCGGGCTCCATGGCTTCACCATGATCATTATCGCTATAGCCATAGGCGCAGTTATCGGAGGCTATGCCGCAATCAAGGTCAAGATGACCTCCATGCCCGAGATGGTGGCCCTGTTCAACGGCTGCGGCGGGGCTGCCTCGGCTCTTGTTGCCATGGCCGAGTTTCGGGGCCAGAACACCGGATTTGACTCCTTTACCCTGATCACCCTCCTGCTCTCCATGATTATCGGCGGACTGACCTTTACCGGTTCCCTCATGGCCTATGCAAAACTCCAGGGCCTGATCTCAACCCGCCCCATCACCTATCCGGGTCAACAGTTTCTCAATGGCGCTATCCTCCTGGTCACCCTGGTCTTTGGCTTTCTTCTCTTCCAGGATCCCAGTAATATGTTTGCCTTCTTCGCCATTCTTGCCCTGTCCCTGTCTCTCGGCGTACTGGCCGTTATTCCCATTGGCGGGGCCGACATGCCGGTTATCATCTGCCTGCTCAACTCCTATTCGGGTCTGGCCGTCTCCATGACCGGTTTTGCCTTGAACAATAACGCCCTGATCATTACCGGTTCCCTCGTCGGCGCCTCCGGTATCATTCTGACCAAGATCATGTGCGATGCCATGAACCGCTCTCTGGCCAATGTCCTGTTTTCCGCCTTCGGCAAGGTGGTCGAATCCTCAACCGACACAGGAGAAGGTCCGGCAGGAACGATAAAGGGGTTTGAGGTGGAGGATGTGGCCACGATCCTGGCCAATGCCGGGACACTGATCATTGTCCCAGGATATGGTATGGCCGCAGCCCAAGCCCAGCACGCAACCCGGGAGCTGGGTGACTATCTGGGCGAGCAGGGTGTCGATGTCCGCTATGCCATCCATCCCGTTGCCGGTCGCATGCCGGGCCACATGAATGTCCTGCTGGCTGAGGCCGATGTCCCCTACGAGCAGCTTTTTGCCCTCGAAGATATCAACGATGATTTTCCCTCCACCGATGTGGTCCTGGTGATCGGCGCCAATGATGTTGTCAATCCCGCCGCCAAGACCAACCCCAACAGCCCCATCTACGGTATGCCGGTACTCGACGTGGAAAAGGCCACGACGGTGATTGTCCTCAAACGCTCCATGAGCGTTGGTTTTGCCGGTATTGAAAACGAACTCTTCTTTATGGACAACACCATGATGCTCTTTGGCGATGCCAAGTCCTCCCTGCAAAAATTATTGGCCACCCTGAAACAATAAGGCTCAGAGCACACTCGCTTGAAACAGTCCACACCTCCCGCAATCCTGCGCCATCGTATCGCTGCCCTGATCACAGCAAAGACCGTGATGCAAAGTGGCGATACTGTCATGGTCGCGGTTTCAGGAGGCCCGGATTCAGTGGCCCTGTTCCATATCCTCTGTTACGTCCTGCCGCTGGTCCGATTTGTCGCCGTCTATGTCGATCACGGTCTGAGGCCGGATGAAACCGGTGCGGAGATCGAGCTGGTACAGGCCTTGGCCCTCCAGCTGCAGGCTGGATTTGAACGGATCAGCGTCGATGTCAGAGCTGCGGCCCGGCAGGAGAAAACATCCATTGAAGAGACAGCCCGTACCCTGCGCTACAGGGAGCTGGAGGCAATGCGGCAAAAATACAAGGGAACAGCCATCGCCGTGGCCCATACCGCAGATGACCAGGCCGAGGAGCTTCTGATCCGCCTCATCCGCGGCAGCGGCCGCAAAGGACTGTCAGGAATGCAGTTCCAAAACGGCTGGATCATCCGGCCGCTCCTCCACGAAAGCAAGGAGAGTCTGCTCCACTATCTGCAGGCACAGCAGCTCTCCTTCTCCATCGACAGCTCCAACCTCGAACGCAGCTATCTGAGGAACAGGGTGCGGCTCGACCTCCTGCCCTATCTGCAGGAGCACTTCAACCCATCCATCCGCCAGACCCTGCTCCAGACCGCTCAGATCCTTGAGGATGAAGAGGCGCTGCTGGAAGAGATGGCTGACAAGGCCTGGCAGGAGGTGGCCAGCAAGGTTACAATCCAGCCGGTTCCCCCTGATTCACCATCCCATACCATTCAGATAGATACAAAAGAGTTTTGCAGATACCACCCTGCCCTGCAGCGGCGCATCCTCGAAAAATGCTGCTGGCAGATGGAGGCCAGACCCCAAATCCGACAGATAGAGCTGCTGCTCGACTTGCTACATAGGGGACAGACAGGCGCTCAGATCCATCTGAGCAGAGGATTGCGGGCGCAGAAGCAACGTCAGGGGGTGCTCTTCACTTATCCAGTTGGCAAATGCAGTTACAGAGGAGGGGTGACCGGGGAATGTAACAAGGGTGCCGTAAAATCAGAGTGAGATGGCGAATCTCCAACCCATTTCAATGGCCAGCCACTGGGGCAGCAGCATGTTCGACCGTGAGCAGTCCAGGCCTGCGTTTTCAATCTGCTCCCTTATGGCCATGACAAAGGGACTTACCGCCATCACAACTGACTTGAGTACCAGCGGAACGTCGTCTGTCGTTTCCGGATCGTTTACTGCACTGCAGTAGCAGGGATGCGAAGAGACGAAATGCGCTCGACAGACAACCGGCCTCACCGGATAAACGCTGCATGTGCCATTTATCAGCAGCGGGCAGCCATGGTCGTAGCTGGAAAGATCTGTCTGCTCGGTGATGATGGGTGACGGCCTGCCCGGCCTGGAATTATCCCATTCATGCCATTGATGCGTCCGCATCCGCATCTCGGCTATCTGCACTGCTGAAAATTCCCGCCTGATATAGTGCGCCAGGGTCTGGGCCTCGGCAATATTCATCACGATATGATAGCGGCAGCAATGATTACAGCCCGATCTGCAACTTGGGTATATACCCCCTTCACTGCGCAGCCGCTCCAGTTCGCTGGCAACCGCTGTATCCACTAACGAATAGACACCGTTGACCAACAAGTTCTCTTGCGGGGCAATGGGGATATCGGCTCCTGATTCTTGAGGGCTCATGCCGACATTATACTTTTCAATCAAACGGGTCCTTCTCCTTTTTTCGACAGAAACTTCAGCCATACAGCAAGCAGGGGGGCACCATACTTCAACATGCAGGGAGGCACCATACTTAATTCCCATAATGTGGAAGACGGCTCCATAATTCCTTATAAATAAGGGCTGGGTGATTGATCCCCCACCCTCTCGGAGCTTCAGAGCGAAGGGCTCTCAATTTCTGTTTGTCTTTCGTAGCTGGAGTTTTAGTCAATCACGATCCTGATACTCACAATACCAACTTAAGAGCCTCAGCATCTTCTCCCGATGGCTTCCTGACCAATAGATCTTGTGGCAGCGCTGGCACTGACGAAAAGAGTGATAATATTTTTTGGTGAGTGGCTCCAGTTGGTCAATGATCTGTTCCTTTGC
>JANZPQ010000228.1:0-3716 GCA_038040945.1 Desulfobulbaceae bacterium
CAGGCGGATCGCCTGCTCTACCGTCTGAGGATGAAGTCCATCCTCGAGAATCAGGAAAATCTTGAGATTCGCCAGACGGTGGTTGATTCGCTGCTGGTGGAGGACGGCAGGATCTGCGGCCTTATCACCTCTCTTGAGGACGAGATCCGGGCCAAGGTTGTGGTGGTGGCTACCGGCACCTTCCTTAACGGTCTGATCCATGTGGGGCTCAGGAACTTTCCGGCCGGTCGCATGGGTGATAACCCTTCAACCAGTCTGGCCAGATGGTTCAAAGAGGCAGGGTTTCGGGTGGGGAGGATGAAGACCGGAACAGTTCCGCGCATTGCAGCAAACAGTATCAATTACGCTGATCTTGAAGCGCAGCACAGCGATCAACCGCCCGTCCATTTTTCCTTTGGCAACAGCGGTGATTATGCCCTGCCGCAGCGGCCCTGCCATGTTACCTATACGAACCCCCACACCCATGAGATCATCCGGGCCGGAATCGATAAGTCCCCCATGTATACCGGTGTCATTGAAGGGATCGGGGCCAGGTATTGTCCCTCCATCGAGGACAAGGTCATGCGTTTCCCGGAAAAAGTGCGGCATCAGATCTTTCTCGAGCCGGAGGGGCTGGATACCACAGAGGTTTATCCCAACGGCCTGCCCACCAGCCTGCCCATGGCCACCCAGGTGGCGATGATCCAGAGCATCAAAGGGCTGGAGCAGGCCAGGATCATCCGGCCGGGCTATGCCATTGAGTATGATTATGTGGATCCTCTGGAGCTCAAGCCGTCGCTCGAAACCAAGCGCATCCGCGGCTTGTTTCTCGCCGGCCAGATCAATGGCACCTCAGGTTATGAGGAGGCCGCGGCTCAGGGTTTGATGGCGGCGATCAATGGCGTCCATTATGTCAGGGGGCAGGAGCCGCTTGTCCTTGATCGCTCTCAGGCCTATATCGGGGTTTTGATCGATGATCTGGTCACCTGTGGCACCAAGGAACCGTATCGACTCTTTACCTCGCGGGCCGAGTACCGGTTGCTGTTGCGTGAGGATAATGCCGACACCAGACTCTGTCAGATCGGACATGATATAGGCCTGCTGGATGATCAGGCCTATCAGAGATATAGAGAAAAGCAGACGGCTATTGAGCAGGGTGTGCTTTTTCTTGAATCGATCCCGGTAAAGCCGGGTAAAGCGATCAATGAGGTGCTGCTGTCCCAGGGGAGTGTAGAGCTCAAACAGAAGATGTCCCTTGCCGAACTCCTGCGCAGGCCGGAGCTGGGATTGGAGCAACTGGCGCGACTGCCTATGGATGCTCAAATACAGGAGCGTATATCGCAGCTGGCAGAATCAGTGGTCAGGGATGAGATCCAGTTGCAGATCAAGTTCCATGGTTATATCCAGCGGCAGCAGGTGCAGGTGGATCGATTTAAAAAAATGGAGGCGCTTGCCCTGCCGGAAGAGATGGAATACAAAGGGCTGTCAGGTCTTTCCAATGAGGCGGTGCAGAAATTATCCACGGTGCGTCCCTTGTCCCTCGGTCAGGCCTCACGGATTTCGGGGATAACCCCGGCTGCAATTTCAGTCCTGCAGGTTCATCTGAAAAAAATGAAAAAAAAGACATGATGACCTTCCCCAATATCGATCCCATTCTTCTCTCGATCGGCCCCCTGCATGTCCGTTGGTACGGTTTGATGTATGTCCTGGGCTTCATGGCCTGTTATTTTCTGGTGCGCCGCCAGATCCTGACCTTCTCCTACCAGAAGCTGGAACCCTGGTTTGAAAATCTGAATCTGGTGCTGATCCTCTCGGTGGTGCTCGGGGGCCGTCTCGGCTATGTCCTCTTCTATAACTTTTCCTATTACCTCAATCATCCCCTTGAGATTCCGGCAATCTGGACCGGGGGCATGTCGTTCCATGGGGCCTGTATCGGGGTGCTTGTCGGTGGCTGGCTCTATCTGCGGAAAAAGAAGATTGACTACTGGAAGGTAGCTGATATCTATGTGGTGACCGTGCCCATTGGTCTGGGCCTGGGGCGGCTGGGCAATTTTATCAATGGCGAGCTGTATGGTCGTGCCACCGATCTGCCATGGGGCATGATCTTTCCAGCTGGTGGTCCCCTGGCCCGGCATCCCTCACAGCTCTACGAGATGTTCCTTGAAGGTGTCGTGCTTTTCTCCATCCTCTGGTCGCAGAAGCATAGGCCGTGGCAAGGAAGTCCCCGCTGGCCGCATGGCAGTATGGTCTTCCTCTTCCTGATCTGCTACGGCCTTTTCCGCTTCCTGGTGGAATGGGTGCGGGAGCCGGATCCGCAACTCGGGTTTCTCTTTGGCCTGCTGACCATGGGCCAGATTCTCAGCGGCCTGATGGTCGTCAGCGGTGTGCTGCTCTGGGTTGGGCGTGGGTGTTGGCAGGGCAGGCAGGGAACAACGATTCTCGGATGAACCGCTACTCTTCGCCACTTTCAGAGTAATCCCTGGTGCAGGGCGGTCTGGATCAGAGAGACGCTGTTTCTCAGGCTGAATTTCTTGAGCAGATTGGCGCGGTGGCGTTCGATGGTCCTGGCGGAAAGGCCCAGCTGTTCGGCCATTGATTTGCTGGTAAGGCCATCGGCGACCAGACTCAGTATCTCCTGTTCGCGGCGGGTGATCTTGGTGATTGCTGTGGGCTGCACGTTGTGATGCTTGTCCGGCCGGTAACCGGCGCCACTATTTTCTGCAGCTTCCTTGTCAAAGGCTGGGGTCTGTTCCTGCAGTGTCTGGAGCGTCTCGGTCAGCATAAGGGGCAATGTCCGGGGTCAGGTGGTAAATTCAGGGTAATGTTTCTGGCCACAACAGTCAGAGCAGAGTCCATGGCTGAGTTGAATGTTGAGACGGTGTTGTAACAAAGTCTCGATGGTAGTCCACTTCTTGTCGCTTTCGTCGTGCGTCTTTTTGCAGAACATGCAGATGGTCACGATACCATTCGGTTTCCTGACCTCAGTCATGCTCCGCAGCAGCTGCCGGATCAGCAGCTCTTTTTCCATGTCCTTCCGTTTCCTTGCTGTTACATCACGTTGGACGATGATGGCGGCCCTTGTCTCGCCTTTTGTATCTGTGAGCGGTGAGACGGTCAGCTCAAGCCATTGTTCGTTCTTTTCCCTGTCAGTAAGGACCTGTTCGCTTTGGCTGATTCCTTCTCCCTGAAAATATTCTGCGCCGGACAGTCCAGACAGGCAGTGTCCTGGTTTCTGAATCCTGTATGACATAGTCTGCCAATCTGCAGACTAAGACTATGGATTTTCCGACACATGGTGTTCTGGAAAATGATCCTGTATTGTCTGTCTATGATAGCAATGTTGTCCCCAAGATCGGTGAGCGCCGATTGAAAATTGATCAGGAGTTTATCTTGTCCCGTGGTCGACGTGGTTGCCATTTCATTGTTCCGTTCTTATGGGAATTCAGGGCATATGGCGTCAGCCTCGTTTCTCGACATTTCCTGATCGCCATAGCTAAAGAAAGATAGATACCAAAAAAATAAAAAGAATGCTGTCAACTGGCTGACATACGGTTGAAAAAAGATTTTTTCTGTAAAGAATAAAGAAAAAACTGGGCCTGGTCAGTATGAATAAAACAGGTCGGATTGTACCCCGCCGAGAGTGGGCGCATGGCCACTCTCGGCAATGCACCCACTGAAAAAATTATTTGAGCGAATATTTCTGCAGCAGGATGGGGTCGGGGATAAGGTAGTCGCCG
>JANZPQ010000229.1:0-9431 GCA_038040945.1 Desulfobulbaceae bacterium
CATCAATTGAATGATGAACTCCAGGATTTGAAAGATGTTTGGGCTGGGAACAAGATTAATCTGATCTATGTTCAGGCCTTGGAGAAGATTGGTCGATATATTTCTTCAGAAAAAGTAAATTCCCATCCCAACGCCATTAAATTGCTTCTTGCCTTTTATTCTAACCTGGAAAAGATAGTCTCTTCTGTATCCATGAGTGAAGAGGGCAAAAAACAGCTATTGCTCCAGGATGTGAAAAAATTTGAGCAGTTTAAGCTCCAGATAGCCCCAGCCAAAGATAAAAAAAAGACTGCTGCTGGTCCTGTGGCGGCCCAGGCCCACGTTGTTCCATCTGCCAAAGATGTCTTTTTTTCCTCTGTACAAGAGAAAAAGAATGTTTTGACAAATTTGAAAGCGATTGTGTTGAGCATTGATTGGGAAATAAGTGATAAAGAGCTAGGCCGTTTGAGTGAAGAAGTAAACAAGCTGGAGGAAATTTTCAGTGAAAGCAGGGCCAAGTTGATATTTCTGCAGGGGCTTGGCGCTCTTGGTAATTATATTCGTTCTGCAAGAAGTAGTGCCCATCCCGACGCCTTTAAACTCTTCCATTCGTTTTATAAGGGATTGGAAAGACTGTACGATGAGATTTTGTCCAAAGAGCAGGAAAAAGCTATTCTTCTGGCTGAGGTCAAGAAGTTTAATGCCTTTAAGGCGGAAATTGCAACCATTGCGTCTGAAGTAGTGGTTCCGGTGGATGATTCAGGATCTGCATCTGCAGAAATGGAAGAGGATGAAGAGGTGAGTGGAACTCTTACCCCGGCATTTGCTGACATGCCTGATGATGTTCATGGCTTTCGTGAGGATTCCGAGTCTGCTAAGAGTGATGTAGATAAGAGTCTGGCCAGCTTTTTTGGTGACAAAGAGGTGGGTACGGCAGATCAGTTTGTCGAGGCAGTTGGACAAACAACGGAGATGGACTTAGGAGGTCGCGAGGTCGAGTCCAGGTTGGAGACACTGTTCGGTGCTGATGAGGGTGAGTCTGCCCAGATTGCCAAGGGGTCTGACATAGCCTTGATGGGCGTAGATGTGGAGACTGAGGCAGACGATGAGTCTGATGAAAGGGCCCTGCCTCTCCAGGGAGGGAAGTTGGCCCCGGCTTTGGCTGACAGTGGTGGTCAGAGTCTTTACGCTGAAGATGTACCTTCCTCTCAGGCGCCCCTTGAAGAGTCGTTTGGCGACGTACCTGTCATTCCGGGTGTTGATGTGGAGACAGAGGCTGATGATGATTCAGAAGAGCCTGCTTTGCCCTCTGATCACGAAGGTGTGGTGCCCGCCCTGGCTTCCAGTGATGAGGAGTATGGCTTTCGCGAAGCAGAGTTTGCCGGTGATTTTGATGAGGAAGAATCTGATCTTGAGGATCGGCTGGATTCCTTTTTTGGCGCAGAGATTGAAGAGTCGTTACAAGGAGGAATCCTTCCTGTCAGTGGTGAAACAACGTTTGATTTATCATCAGCAGAGGTTGGCGCAGAAGGGCTTTCTCTAGGGGAGAGTAAGGAAAGGATATCAAAACGTTACGCTGATGATGTGGGACCTGGCGCGGAAAGTATTAGTGAGACCTTTCATCTGGAAAGTGAAGAAGAGGGGCTTGAACCGGAGGCTCTCGGGCTAGGTGTTGGAGAGCCTGCTGCTGCAGTGAGGGAAAGTCTGGAGCTTGTCTTTGAGCCTGTTGGCGATGAAGTGGAAGTTGATGAACTTCCACTTGAGGCTGGAAGTATTGCAATTGATGGTGAGCTTGCCTTAGAAAAAGAATCTCTTGCAGAACTTCAGGGGTGTATTGCCTCAATCCTTTCGAAAAAATATGAGGCTGCTTTCCCACTCTTTTTTGCTGTGATCAACAACTTGCGTCAGCAGGGACAGACGCAGCATGTAAGGGATATTTTTCTCAAGCTTCTGGAAACAGTTGGACGATACATCGATACCTTTCGAGAGGGTGCAGGTCCGGAGTCATTGACACTGATTCAATCTCTTGATGATCGTCTGGAGCGGATGTGTCAGCGGAAAATGGGCCTTGACAATGAGCGTGAACAGATGCTTGTTGAAGAGACTGCCAAGGTTTTGCTCTGGCAAGAGGGATTGATTTCCTCTTTGCTGACACAGCAAAAGAGAGTGGAAGACTCGTTTGAGGAGTAGCAGTTTGTTTTATTAGCAGGTGCTGTTCTGAGGGGTAGGGTAAGGGCGGTTATTCCCGCAGATGGGAATAACCGCCCTTGTGTTATCAGTACTACTATGTCAGTAAACCTCAGTTATATTTTGTCGTTTTTGTCATGGCATTCTGGAGTTGGTTTCGAAAACGGTTTTGTATGACGCCCAGTGACGTTTGTGCCATATAACTGAAATAGTTATTTTCCTGGGTGGATTAATTATTTTTATATGTAATAGAGAAATTTATGTCCATACATCCTACAGCAGTTATTGCTAAAAAAGCAGAGATTGATTCTTCAGTTCATGTGGGCGCCTATGCCGTTATAGAGGAAGGGGTACGTATCGGTGCTGGAACCCGGATCGAGCCTCATGCTGTTATTGCCGGTCTGACTTCCATTGGTGTGGGGAATGTTATTGGCTCTTTCACCTCTATTGGCACACCGCCTCAGGATCTCAGTTATGCAGGAGAACCCACGCAATTAGTCATTGGCGATCATAATCATATCCGTGAATATACCTCCATTCATCGTGGGACCGTCAAAGGTGGCGGCAGGACAGTCATTGGTGATAGTAATCTGTTCATGGCCTATTGCCATATCGGACATGATTGCCACATCGGCAATCATGTCATTATGGCGAACGTGGCCACTCTTGCCGGTCATGTGGATGTGGCGGATCATGTTTCAATCAGTGGCCTGGTAGCCGTTCATCAATTTTGTCGTATAGGCTCATACGCCTATATCGGCGGTATGTCCGGGATCAACCTTGATGTCGCTCCGTATGTAATTGTTACCGGAACGAGGAGTCGGATGCGGGTTTCCGGGATTAACAAGGTTGGTCTCAGACGGCATGGTTTCAGTAAAGAGATCATTGGCAAACTGGATCAGGCCTTTCGGATTATTTTTCGTTCTCCTGACCTGTTGCAGGCTGATGCGCTGGCGCAGGTGCGTAAAGACTTACCTGGTTGTGCCGAGGTTGAATCCCTGGTGCTTTTTCTTGAGAGTTCAAAACGTGGTGTGGCCAAGCGCACTGAAGATTAGAACCCATTATGAAACAAGCAAGGGCTTTTTCTTGCATGTTTCATAATGGATTCTAATTCCGCTACAAAAAAACAGCCAATTTTTCTGGCTGTTTTTTTGAGCGTGGTCTGGCAGATAACATAAGAGGTCGTTAAAAAAATAAGTATTTTTTGCTTCGACCTCAGTACGGATTTCAACGGTTTAGATGTGTCCTATGCGTATTCATCCTGAAAAAATAGGGATTATTGCCGGAAGCGGTCAGTTTCCACTTCTTTTTATCAAGGCAGCAAGGAATGTTGGACGGATCGTGGTGGTAGTGGCTCATAAAGGGGAAACCGCACCGGAGGTGGCCGCTGCCGCCGATGTGGTTTGCTGGGTGAAGCTTGGCCAGTTGGGGAAGATTATCAGATTTTTTCATGAAGAAGGGGTAGGGGAGACAGTTTTCCTGGGCGCCATCACCAAAACCCAGATCTTTCGGGATGTCTTTCCAGATTTGAAAGGTTTGACTCTTTGGAATAAGATTGATACCAGGCAGGATGACGCCATCCTCAGGGCAGTAGCGAGCGCCCTTGAGCGAGAAGAAATCAAGGTGCAGGAATCCACACTTTATCTGCGCCACCTGTTATTTCCAGGAGGTGTGCTTACCAAAAAAAAGCCCAGTCACGAACAGCGGCTCGATATTGAATTTGGCTGGCGGAATGCTCGAGCCATTGGCCGCCTTGATATCGGGCAGTGTGTAGTGGTTAGAAATCTCTCCGTGCTGGCGGTAGAGGCCATCGAAGGGACAGACGCCGCCATTCTCCGGGGCGGTAGGCTGGCCAGAGAAAAGGCAGTGGTGGTCAAGGTTAAAAAACCGTCCCAGGACTTTCGCTTTGATCTACCGGCAACAGGGTTGAAAACTATTGAGACCCTGGCCAGTGTCAAGGGTGCTGTGCTGGCGGTGGAGGCCGGCCAATCGCTGCTCTTTGATCGTGAGGTCATGGTAAAGGCTGCAGACAAGGCAGGTCTCGTAGTTGTCGGGGTTACTGAAAATCCTGACGGTACTCTGGAGTTTTAAATGGCTCTTCTCCTCTTTCCTTTTTTCTCATTTTTCTTCTAATGCAGGCTATGATTCTGGCAGCGGGATTCGGAACCCGCCTCTTGCCTTATACCCTTGTCCGCCCTAAACCCCTCTTTCCCGTCCTGAATCAACCCTTGCTGTTGCTCACGATTCAACGTCTGCAGCAGGCAGGTTGTGACCATATCGTTGTCAACTGCCATTATCTTCGCGAGCAGATCGTCCACGCCCTTAAAGGTATTCCCGGCGTAATGGTGCAGGAGGAAAGCTCTGTGCTCGGGACGGGGGGCGGCTTGCGCCTGGCCCTTGATCAGTTCAGGGATGAACCTGTTCTGGTTACTAATGGCGATATCTATCATACCATTGACTACCTGCGTCTGTATCAGGAGCATAAACTCAAGGGGGCGTCAGTGACCATGGCCATGCATGATTTCCCTCGTTTTAATAGTGTGGCAGTTCAGGGTGAGCAGATTTACAGTTTTGATGACAGGGCAAAAGGAGAGCTGCTTGCCTTTACCGGTCTGCATGTCCTGGAACCTGAAGTGCTGTCAGGGATTCCTGCGCAAGGAGAATATTCGATTATTGACTTGTATCGCCAACTCATCGAACAGGGGCAGCCGATCAGTGTCACTCGTGTGGATGACAGTTTCTGGACGGATATGGGAACAGTGGAAGACTATCTGGCGCTCCATTCCGGTCTGTTGACCGGGGAAATACCTGTCTGGCCAGAACTTTCACAGCCTGCAACGGGCTCTTTTCTCGTTGATTCCCGGGTGAAAAATAGGAGCGAACTTGTGTTTCGGGACTGGGTCTGCGTGGGTAATGCCATTATCGGCCGGAATACGCATCTGCAGCGGTCGGTAGTCTGGGACGGGGCCATGATTGAAGAGGGTGACAGGGTCGAGGGTCAACTGGTGGCTCAGTGATGAAAAGAAGGGAAGTGTTGTATTCCTCCTTGTTGTTGTCGTGTATGGTCTGAAGAAGAGTTGTGCTATAAGTGAGACGTCTCGTGCGCTTTGACCAGTTTATTGTGGTCGCGTCCGTTGAAATAGTTAAGCCATGAAGAACTTCCCTGAAGTGACCAGTCTTTAGGGGGGAGGAGATGGCAACGGGGCAGCTCTCCGGTGTGACTGGGTGGGTTGCTCTGGTAAACATTGACCCAGAAGCAGAGTCTTTCTTGGGGATAGACTTCACAGAAGCCATGCAGAGAGCCGCCGCAGGGGCCGTTGGTCATTTTTTTCGGGCAACCGGATTGCGGGCAGAGATAGCTGGATTCGCTCAAGGTGCAGTCCCCGCACATACGACAGCGAAAAAGAAGGGTCTTGATCAGTTGTTCCCAAAAGGTGTACAGGCTGCGGGCTTTCCTGCTCTGGTCAGCGCGGAGACTGACTGCCCTGGCCAGGGGGAAAAAGAATCCTTCCGGCTTGAATACGGAGTCGTGGATCTGTTGATTGAGACGAAAACGCGCTGATGGTGTGTGAGTTGTGTTTGCTTGTTGTCCTGACTCGGAAAAGAGATACCAGGTGGATGGGCTCGGGAAATCCACCTCTTGACGCATCTCCTGCAGGTTGGCTGTCTCGGTGAAGTGTTCTGCCTGATCGAGAAGAAAGGCAATCTTGCTGAAATCAAGATTGTTGCCGCCAAGATGAACCCCGGCGTAGCCCATGTGTTTGAGAACCGCCACCATTCTCGCCCCCCTCAGCAATCGTGCCTCTTCCCCTTTGTCTTGATTTGTTGATTCTTTTTGCATGAGTAGCAGAAGGGATTCTGGAAAGATAACGCCTGGGACCTGGCCACGGCACATGATCTCGGCAACCTTCAGGCTGGGAATAAAGACGCTGGCAATGAGAGGGACGGTAATTGCGTATTGGTGACAGAAAGATAATAATTCCTGGTACTTGTTTATGTCAAAGCCGAGCTGGCTGATGACAAAATCGGCGCCGGCAGAGACCTTGGTGAGCAGCTTGGCGTATTGGAATATCTGTTCAGCCTCTGTTGTCTTGAAGGGGGAGACCACGCATCCGGCCAGGAAATCCATGGATGGCAGGGGCATAACACCTCCAGGCGCCTCCTTTTCCAATTGAAAGGTCTGATGTAAACGATGGATGAGGGTCAGAAGCTGGGGAGAGTCCAGATCAAAGACCGGCATGGCCTGGCCGTGGAAACCGTAACGGGGATAGTCGCCACCGAGTACCAGCAGGTGGAGAAGACCGTGCCGATGGCATTCGAAAATCTGGCTCTCGGCCATGTTCCGGTTCTTGTCCTTGAGGGAAAAATGGATCAGGGGTTCCATGCCCATGGACTGGATGTCAAGTCCCAAGGCAGTGGGGGCAAGAGCGGGATGGCCTCCGGGATTGTCCGTGATGGAGAGGGCCTTGATGCGGCCATCTTTTTTGGCCTCTTCGGCAAATCTGAGGATTCCTTCCAGCCGTTTTCCACCCGAGCCACGGCCTGGAACCAGCTCAAAGGTGATGGTGAATTCTTCAGCCTTGAAGAGGGATGTTCTGAAAATATCGATTGATGGAGAGGGGGCCATGGGGGTAATCACGTCAAATGGTATGAAATGGGTGCAGGGCCTTTTTTTCTCCTTGCACATCTTAGTGGACAATAGGTACTATTGTACGCATGATTCAGGAAAATGAAAGTGAAAACGTACTGGCGCTTGTTCCGTTGCTCCATGACTCCGGTCTTATTTCCCGGCGGGAGGCAGGCAGCCCTCTGACATCCCTTGTCGTCCAACGTCTGGCCGGTGATGGCTCAAGTCGGCGATTTTGGCGTGTCGGACGCAAGAGTGGGGAGGGGGTGTGTCTTGCGGTCTTGCCGGCTGGCGCTACAGAGCAGGACATGAAAGAGGCCAGATCGGCCAGGCTGATAGGTCTGCATCTTCATGGTTGCGGAGTTCGGGTTCCGAACCAATATGGCTGGGACGAGAAAAATGGCTTGCTGCTTTTTGAGGA
Organism: Desulfobulbaceae bacterium; assembly: GCA_038040945.1. Taxonomy (GTDB): domain Bacteria; phylum Desulfobacterota; class Desulfobulbia; order Desulfobulbales; family Desulfocapsaceae; genus UBA2270. The sequence continues at coordinate 7,215 of JANZPQ010000229.1, forward strand.
TCTGGGGGATGTAAAACTCCATGACTTGGTGGAGCAGAGTCGTAATCAGTCGGGAGGGATGGATCTGCAAGCCATTCGTCCCTTGTACGTACAGGCCGTGCAGCAATTGGCCTTGATGCAGATTAACGGTGCCACTGATTTTGATTGTGATTGGTGCTGGGATACCAGGGAGTATGATCGTTCGCTAATGCTGAGTAGGGAATCGGGTTATTTTCTGCGGGCATTCTGGCAGGAACTGCTGGGTCAGGCTGTGATGCCGGGAATTGAGGAAGAGTTCGACTGGGTCGCAACTGCGGCCTCAAAGGCACCAGTTACTTTTTTTCTGCATCGGGATTTTCAGTCGAGAAATATCATGGTGCAGAATGGGCGGGTCAGTTCTATTGATTTTCAGGGAGGAAGGATGGGCCCCCTGGGCTATGACTTGGCCTCTTTGCTTATTGACCCCTATACTGCGCTGTCATTCTCGTTTCAGGATGAGTTGTTCCATGTGTATCTTGATTCACTGATGTCTCTGCATCCTGTGGATACTCGGCAATTTCGCCGGGAATATAGCTTTCTTGCCCTGCAGCGGAATTTGCAAATCATCGGGGCCTTCTCTTTTTTGAGCAGAACTCGGGGTAAGATTTTTTTCTCCCGTTTTATCGTTCCTGCCGTGCTTTCTCTTGCTGAGCGGTTAAAGGATCAGGAGCTGCGTGAGCTGCGGCTCCTTCCGCTCATGGTCGACCAGGCCCTGAAACTGCTGCAACGAGATGCGTAACTGAGCTCACGGAACTCTTCAAGTAAAACCTTTTTCTGTTGTTAAATCCCTTCCTGTCTTTTGCTCTGTCCTTCTTCTCCTCCTCCTCCTTCTTCACCTTCTTCTGTCTGTAAATCCTCGAAAGCGTGGCGCACCTTGTCCAGTTCGTTGCGGTACCCCTCTGCATCACCGTATTCCAGAAATTTGCTGTAGCGGCTGTGGAAACCGCTCGTCCGTCTCGCGTGTTTGATCGGGCACCAGTATTGTTCTGTTCTTCCTGCTATTTCATGGATATAGGCGATCAGTCCGTTGAAGTAGCCGCAGTATAAACAGTTCAGTTTTTCAATGGTGTTGAGGTAACTGAGGGCGTGCCTGTCGATGACGATATAGTTGCTTCGTTTGACCTTGGGAATCTTGTAGATGGGAAAGCAGACAACTTGGAAGAGGGAGACAAGGAGATCTAAGAAAAGGGCGGGAACCAGGCAGGACCAGATAAAGGGTATGGTGAAAATGTTGAGGAGCTCGGCGTCTTTCAGGTAAAGGGAAACTCTGGTGGCAATGAGTTTGTGCTGCCTCCTGATCTCACTGTCAAAACGTATTTTTTTGCCTTGGATCTTGTAAGAATATTCAGACTGTTTTTTTTGAATTTCCTGGGCAAGTTCCTGCTCCAGTTTTTTAATGGCCTCAATCAGGCGTTGCAGTGTGTTATCCATTGAGACCCTGTAGTCATGAAATCCGTTTTTTTTATCATTTTGAACAAAGTGAGAAACCTCAGAAAAATCTATACAATGAAAGGTCTCTCACTTTGTCGGCAATGATTCAAATGGACTTTTGCAAGAGTCTCATAATCCCTTGCAAATGGTCTCTTTATTTTCTACCGTTGGTGATGGTTGCCATTACTCGACGGTTTTGCTTGCGACCCTCTTCCGTGTCGTTAGAAGCCATTGGTCGGGATTCTCCGTATCCTATGGCTGTGAGGCGGGAAGGCTCAATGGAAAACTTTTGACTCAAATATCTCTTGACGCTTTCTGCTCGTCTCTGAGAAAGATTCTGATTGTATTTGTCAGAACCCATACTACAGGTATGTCCTTCCAGGGTGATGGTTATCTGAGTATGGGTGGCAAGAAAACTTCCAACTTCCTCAAGATTGTCTTGCGCGTCAGGGCGGATGGTATCCTTGTCAAAGTCAAATTTTACATGGAGGTTAAAGGAAACTGGAGCAGTGACTTTTTCAAAGAAAACCTTTTCGATAAAATCATTCATTCCAGCAGTGGTGGCGACAGCATTTCCCGTGGTAGCAAAACCGCATTCTCCTGCCTTGGCAACTTCCGCCATGGTATCCTGTCCTTCAGGCGCATTACCAATAAGTATGGTGTAGATACAGATTCTGTCGCCATAAGCCGCTTTTAACTGGGCTGCAGCATCTGCTGGAGATGTTTTATCGGCAGAGACCTGCAGCCCATCACTGATGACAATGACAG
>JANZPQ010000230.1:0-3773 GCA_038040945.1 Desulfobulbaceae bacterium
CGCCGTGGCCGCCATCCACTATCACCTGCTTCAGGAGACGGCTTTTGTCATGGTGATCGGTTCTTTCGGGGCGTCGGCGGTTCTGATCTATGGCTCCGTGAAAAGCCCCTTTGCCCAGCCCAGGAATCTGGTCGGCGGCCATGTTATCTCCGCCGTTATCGGGGTAGCCTGTTATCAAATTTTTACACCCCACATATGGCTTGCGTCGTCTGTTGCTGTAGCCACTGCCATTGCTGCAATGCATGTGACAAAGACCTTGCATCCACCAGGCGGTGCCACTGCCCTGATCGCCGTGATCGGCGGAGCGCAGATCTATCAACTGGGATATCTTTACGCCGTGATGCCGGTGGGAATCGGGGTGCTCATCATGCTGTTGATCGCCCTTGTCGTCAACAACATTCCCAAGACCAGGAGTTATCCTAAGTTCTGGTGGTGAAGAACGTAGAAAACCGGGTCAGAACTATATGATTCGCTTATCCCTTTAAAATGTTATCATTTTTTCACGACGATCAGGGAGGCTTTATCACAGAGGGCTCCGTCACAATAATTGCAGTCGAGGAGGAGGCCATTCCGGGTAAGCCCGCAGGAAAGTTTGCTCCATATCTTTTTGACAACAGCAAGGCAGTAGATGACGATTAAAAGAGAAAACTCTTGTAGAGTATCGTAGATATAGATTTTGGTATTTAACACTCGCCAGCTGCACTATTCAGGGCGGTTTTGGCATGGATAGAAGGAATTCGCATGGAGATCCGGTTACGATGACGATACAGAAACGCCCCAAACCCTTATCGATGATTCGTGAGTTCCATCTGGCCGACTGGTTTACGCTCGCTAACGCCGTCTGCGGGATAGGGGCGATATTCTCCACCATGACCTACCTGCAAATTGGCGACATCCGGCATGTCTATTTTGCCTGTGCTCTGGTCTTGGCTGCCCTGGTCTTTGATGTCCTGGATGGCCGCATCGCCAGATGGCGACAGGTGGCGTCAGTGATGGGCAGGGAGCTGGATTCCCTCGCTGATGTTATTTCCTTTGGTGTCGCCCCGGCGATTATTGCCTACGGTTGCGGCATGCAGGGGTTATACGACCGCATCGTCTTGGCCTACTTCGTCGCCTGCGGGGTCTCGCGTCTGGCCCGTTACAACGTGACGGCCGAAACACTGTCCGAGGGTGGTGATAAGGTGAAGTACTTTGAAGGAACACCGATCCCGACCTCCCTTCTCCTCGTCTTGCTCCTGGCAGTCGCAGCTTCGTTCGGCGCGGTTCACCAGGACCTGTGGTTTGGATACGTTAAACTTGCCGGTTTTCAGCTCCATCCCCTTGTTCTGACCTTCGCCCTCTCAGGCTCGCTCATGATCAGCCGCATCCGCATTCCCAAACTATGAAGCAAGCAGTATTTGTCTGATTCTTGAATGCTGTCCAGGCTGTGCACCTTGACAGGGACCGCCTGACGATACATTTTCCTTATATTATCGTCTTGTACCCATTTTGAAAATCCACTGCATGAGGAACTGAGTCATGAATACCTTTATCGTCACTTGCCCATCCTGCTCCGGAAAGAACCGAATTCCTGCCGATCGTCAGCATCTGCACCCCAAGTGCGGTAAATGCGGGGCCTCTTTCGATCTTCGGGGAAATGCGCAGCCCATCGAATTGACGGATCATGAATTTCAAAAATTTCTCAGCCAGGCCACCCTGCCGGTGATGGTTGACTTCTATTCTCCGACCTGCGGTCCCTGTAAGGCCCTGGCCCCTCTGATTCAGCGGCTTAACCGGGAATACCTGGGTCGGGTCCATATCGCCACCCTGAATACTTCCCTCCATCCGGGTACGGCCGGACACTATCAGATCCGGGGTGTGCCAACGCTTCTCTTTTTTAAGAATGGACAAGTGATTGATCAAGTGGTGGGAGCTCCCCCTGAACCACAACTTCGGCAGAAGCTGGAACAGTTGGCCGGAAATCGTCGATGATTCCTGGCTGTTGTGAATTTCAGGGTTGAGCGGGTTGCAAGGGGTGAATGGTTTAATCAGTTAGTTGTGTAACTGGTCAAGTTTTCGCAAATTTCTTCATTTTTTCGCCGATAAGGGTGGCCTTGTCACAGTGGGCGCCATCACGCGGATTGCAGTCGAGGAGGATGGTCATTACTCTATCGGCGGTTCTGTAGCAGTCGGCGTCTTCCAGTCTTCCTAAGATATCGGCCATTAGCTTGTTAAATTCCAAGCATTTTTTGTAATCGGAAGAGGCGCGCTGGTGTAAGGTGCATGCCTTCTCCAGATCTTCTTTAACATCTTCAGGGATTGTTTCAGCCATAAGGGCAGGTCCTTTTATGCGATCGAGCAGAACATGGGCAGATGGTGGTTCATTTTAATAAAGAAATTGAAGAAAGAACACGAATGAATGGTATGAATCGCAATGATATAAAAGCCGGCCTTCGGGTGTACATTGTCTTAAAACAGGATCAACGATCCGCTAAACTTACCGAAGGAATAGTGAAAGATATCCTGACAAAGTCCCCGACCCATCCCCATGGTATTAAAGTCCGCCTGGAAAGCGGGGCAGTTGGGCGAGTCAAAAAGATTGAAGGTTGAGATCCGGGTCCCGGAAGCGAGCCAAGGGATCACGCTGACTTTTTACTCCCGGCAGTGAGCATCATCCCTTGGCGATCCGGTTCAAGAATAAATGGAGACCCAGCCTCTCAGATCTTGCACTTGCCGCCCTCGACCTTAGGGAAGCCACTCAGGTTGAAGCTCTGGCCGCATCCGCAGGTGCTTTTGGTGTTGGAATTGGTGAACTGCAGGCCGCCGTTGATCAGCTCGTCTGAGTAGTCGATGACCAGACCGTCTAGAAACTTGTCACTTGCTCCATCGCTAACAATATTGATCGTCCCGGCCGTATGGATCACACTCTCGCCGTCCTTCAACTCGCTTACGAATGCAGCGTCGTAGGTCAGACCGGCACAGCCTCCTTCCTTCACGGCGACCCGCAGGAACTGGCCCGATGCCATCTTGCTGTTCAGCATCGCTGCTGCTTTTTCTTTAATGGTGATATTCATGAAGACCTCCGCCTTGGTTAGTTTTTAATAATCTTGATACTTGTACTATTGGCAGGTTACAGAAAAATGTCAAGGTGCTGCGAATGATCAATGGCCGCCAGTTATTCGTTCTTTCTGGGCGGGGCCTTGGCCGGACGATCAACTTTATCATTTTTTTTCTGCCGTTCGGCCGATGGCAGGCGCAGGTCAATGGGCATACCTTGGGTGGAGAGGATGAGCAGGCGCGGCTCTTCCTCAATGCGGACCGGATGGGGCAGGATATGCAGTTGCAAGAGGGTCTGAATCTGCCTGTCCGTGAGTGTTAGCCCTTTGCACTCCGGTTCAAGGACAAATGGACAGCCAGCTTCCCAGTCGGAGCAGCCGTAGGCCCGCTTCCCCTTGATCACCTCTTTGCCGCAGAGCGGACAGCTGCCCCAACGTGAGGGGTTTAATCGTCCGCTGGAACTGCTGTGGATCAGGGTGCGGATGTAGTCGCCAATCCCGGTCATGAAGGCATTGGGGTCAAGTTGGCTGCGCTCAATCTGTTTGAGCTTCTCTTCCCATTCACCAGTCATTTCCGGCGATTTGAGCAGGGGGTCATGGATGAGGGCAATGAGGCATCGCCCCATATCGGTGCAGTGCAGCTGTTTTTTTTCACGCCGGATATAGTTGCGCTTCAGCAACGTTTCGATGATGGCGGCACGGGTGGCTGGCGTGCCGATGCCGCGCTCTTTGAGCGCT
>JANZPQ010000231.1:0-3708 GCA_038040945.1 Desulfobulbaceae bacterium
CAGATCGTGGAAGAGGGGATGCGGGTGCATGGCCTGGGCGGCACCAAGAAGCAGCGTCACGAGATCGTGGCTGCAACCCTGATCGAGGTGGGACTCAGCCCGGAGATGGCCTATCGCTATCCCCATGAATTTTCCGGCGGCCAGCGACAGCGCATCGCCATTGCCCGCGCCATCGTCCTCAAGCCCCGACTCCTGATCCTCGACGAACCCACCTCGGCCCTCGACATGACCATCCAGAAACAAATCATCGACCTGCTTCTGAATCTGCAGCAACGCTACAACATAACCTACCTCTTCATCTCCCACGACCTACGCGTGATCCGGGCCCTTGCCGATCAGGTAGCGGTGATGCAGCATGGCCGTATTGTCGAGGCGGGACCTGCCCGTGAACTCTTTGCTGCCCCGAAACATGCCTACACCAGAAGACTGTTTGAGGCGGCACTCCAGTAAGAGATGGTAATTTGAACCACAGATGAACACAGATTGTTTTCTTGTACAATCTGTGTTCATCTGTGGTTCCTTTTTACTGTACAGGCCTTCAGGCTTCGTTGTACCTGTGTGCGGTGATGGAGATTATTTACAACCACCTGTCTTCTTATCCCCCTTGATATCATCCTGGAAGAGAGAAAGGCCCCGCTCCATAGCACAGAAATCACCGCACATGGTGCAGGTACCGCTGTTTTCAGGCATTCGACTATCTCTCACCTCCTGCGCTTTTTCCGGGAACATCAGCAGGGGAAAATGCTCCTTCCAGTTGGTATCACGCCGGCTGAGGGCCACTTTTTTCTCCTGTTCACGTCGGTCCGGATACTTGGCGATATCACCAATTCTGGCTGCCAGCCTCGTGGCCCGCACCCCTTCCCGCACATCATCTTCATTGGGCAGGGCCAGATGTTCCGCAGGCGTTATATAACAGATGAGATCGGCGCCAAAGCGGGCCGAACTGGCCGCACCGATGGCGGCGGTGATATGATCATAGCCGGCTCCTGAATCTGCGGGCAGAGGGCCGAGCACATAGTAAGGAGCGCCGCCGCTCATCCGTTTTTCCAGCATGATATTGCCTTCGATCTCATCTAGTGGCACATGACCAGGCCCCTCCACCATCATCTGACAGCCCATATCGCGGCCGATCTCAGCCAGTTCACAGTTGATCACCATCTCCGCCATCTGGGCCCGGTCATGGCTGTCATGGATGGCTCCGGCCCGGATCCCGTTGCCAAGCGAGAGTACCGCGTCATATTTTTTCATCAGGGTGCAGACCCGGTCAAATTGCTCATAAAGGGGATTTTCCCGGTTATTATACTCCATCCACGAGACCATGAAGGTGCCTCCCTTGGAGACAAGTCCGCCATAGCGATAGCCCTGTTTGCGCAGCCGCTCGATGGAAAAGCGGTTGATCCCGCAATGGATGGCCATAAACGAAATCCCGTCGGCCAACTGCCGCTCTATCAGCTCAAAGAGATACTCACTGTCCAGTTTATTGGGGTTATGATATTTGCGGCTGGCCTCGGAAAAGGCCTGATAGAGAGGTACATTGCCCACCGGCAGGTTACAGGATGCAAGGACCCGCTGCCGTACCAAATTAAGATCACCGCCGGTGGAAAGCTCCATAAGGGTGTCAGCCTGTTCAGCCTCAGCCACCTTGGCCTTGCGCACTTCCAGCTCAATATCCGAGATATCGGAGGAGGTGCCGATGGAGGCATTCACCTTGGTCCGCAAGCCGCGGCCGATTCCGACCACCTTCTGCAAGGGCCGATTGGGATGGACGGCAATGACAATATGACCATCCGCCACCCGCTGACGGATGGTTTCAGGATCAAGGCCAAAGCCTTCATCCAGGGCTACTTTTTTCATCGCCTCGGTGATAATTCCTTCGCGGGCAAGTTCAATCTGGGTTTTCATGGTCGATTTTCCTTTTTTTTATCTTTCGTCCGGGCATAAAAAAAGTCCGCACCCCGACTCAAGGGATTCCCCCTGGACGCAATACGGACTTCTATGGACAAGAATTCCTTTTTTCTTCCGGCAGGTCTTCTGACTCACGGATCAGTCTCAGACCGCGCCTTCCCACCCATCATCCGGTTACCCGGATCACAGACAGTGACACCATGCAGTCTTTGTCCCCGCTTACAGCGTTGGCCCAACGTTACGGTTTTGCACCGTATTCCCTTTTCACCACCCTGAAGATCAGGACGACACCGGAAGAATTCCTTTACAAAATATTATTGAATAATCGACAGCACTTTAGCCAATGATCTGCAAAATGTAAAGAAAAGGAAAGACCATTCTTGCAATCAAATGACAGGATAGCTATACATGATCAAATAAAAGAGTTACGCACCCTTTTTATAGACCATAAAAAATGTTTATTAATTTTCCAAGATGCAGATAAAGAGATAAAATCATGTTTCCCCCTGACCTTCTCGCCTCTATCCCCCATTCTCCGGGGGTTTATCTGATGCTGGATAAAAAAGCTGGCGTCCTCTACGTTGGAAAGGCCAAAGATCTGCGCAAGCGGCTGGCCTCCTACGCACGACTGGCTGAATCGACACAGGGCAAAACGGCCGTCATGCTCTCCCATGTCCACAAGGTGGACACCCTGCTCACCCGCACCGAAAAAGAGGCCCTCATCCTTGAGGCCTCGCTGATCAAAAAACATCGCCCCAGATACAATATCGTCCTCCGTGATGACAAAAATTACCCCCTGCTCAAGGTCACGGTCCAGGAAGAATGGCCGCGGGTCTTGATGACCAGGCAGAGAAAAAAAGACGGTGCCCGCTATTTCGGCCCCTACTCCTCATCATCTTCGGCCATGTGGGCCACCCTCAAGCTGCTCTCCTCAATTTTCCCCTTGAGACGATGTAAGACCAGTCAGCTCCAGGCCAGGACACGGCCCTGTCTCAACGGACAGATGCACAACTGCCTGGCCCCCTGCATGGATCTGACTAATATGGCAGAATATCAGGAGATGGTGGCCAAGGTCATCATGGTACTCGATGGCCATAATCGTGATCTGATTACCACACTCACGAGTCAAATGAGCAGTGCCGCGCGCGATCAGGACTTTGAACGGGCGGCTGTCATCCGCGACCAGATTCAGGCCCTGTCCCGAACCCTGGAAAAGCAGGTGATTGTAGCCGGTCATGCCAAAGATCAGGACATCTTCGGCATGGCCAGAAAAGATGCCTCCCTGGCCCTTGCCATCCTCCTGGTCAGAAACGGCACACTCAACGGCAGCCGTACCTTTTTTCTCTCAGACCCCATTGGCGATGACGCCGTTATCCTCTCCCAGGTTCTGAACCAGTATTATGACCAGGGCGACAACCTGCCCCAGGAGATCCTCCTGCCCTCTGAGCCGGAGGATAAAGAGATCCTGAGCGAGCGGTTGAGCGATCTGCGCGGTAAGACCGTTCATCTCCAGATCCCGCAGCGCGGTGAGCGGATGCAGCTCATCGCCATGGCCACTGCCAATGCCGCCCAGGTTTTTGCCGAACGGGATAAAAAAGAGCAATCCTGGCAGATGCTGGCGGAGACCATGGTCAAAAGCCTGCAGCTGAGTCGCCCCCCTGAGACCATTGAATGTCTGGATATCTCCAACACCTCCGGTCAGCAGGCGGTAGGCTCACTCGTCTGTTTTAAACAGGGGGAAGCGGCCAGAGATCACTTCCGCCATTACAAGATCCGTACCGTTGATGGTCCCGATGATTACGC
>JANZPQ010000232.1:0-3174 GCA_038040945.1 Desulfobulbaceae bacterium
GCCGCCCTTTGAATGCAATAGTTTTTTAATAATATTTTCAGCTTGTTACGTTATAAAGTACCTTTTTACGAGTCCATCAAAGTAAGCAAGGGCTTTTCCTGCTTACTTTGTAACGGCTCCTTATGCCGCCTTACAGAAACAGCCAATCTTTTCCGGCTGTTTCTGTGGGTGGCGCCTGGCCGACAAGGTACAAACAATCATCCAAGGCATCGTTACGAAATCAATGCATGACATAAGCAAAAAAATATCCATCTGCCCTCCCCGCCGGCTATTGCCTTGCGTATCCTGGAGGCGGTGAAACAAGACAGCTCCTCCTTTGAAGAGCTGGCCCGGATTATCCAGGTCGACCCGGCATTGACCCACCAAGATACTGCAGGTTGCCAATTCTTCCTTCTATGGTATGCCGAGCACGGTGAACACCATAGAAAAGGCGGTATCGTCATCAGGATTACCATCAGCGTGGGGGTGTCGACCCGCGGGTCGGGGATGGCGTCGATGGATAAGTCGCAACTGATTTATGCTGCAGACTCGGCCATGTATCAGGCAAAACAGAATGGCCGGAATCGGGTGGGGGTGATGAAGCTGCAGGGCTGAGCTGTAGGCGGTCATTCTACTGTACTTTTTTTATTTTTCGCGCACGCAGAGGCGCAGAGAAAAGCTTTCCCTCGTCGTTCTCTGCGCCTCTGCGCAAATTCAGTCTTTTTTTCCGGTCCTGAAGTCAGCGTAGGGTTATCTGCTGGCGGATGCCATGGCAATGATGCTGCAATTCCGGCCTGTGATGCCGTCGCCTTTACGAACGGCGCGGCGGTAGGAGAAATAATCAGGGCTGCAGGAGGTGCAGATCGCAGCCAGACTGATCTTTTCAGGTTGCAGGCCGGCCTCCAGCAGTTGCCACCTCGATATCTGCCAGAAATCAAAATAGTTGTCCCGCTGCTGAAAGGACAGAAAGGAGGCAGGCAGCTCCTGGCGATGATTGATGAATTCAGCGCAGCAGGGCCCGAGCGAGGGACTGAGAGTGGCCGTGAGGTCTTCCGGCCGTGAGGCGTACGAGGATTGCATTGCCCGCACTGTCTTTTCGATGATGCCGATGACGCTGCCCCGCCAGCCGCAATGGACGGCCGCGATTGCCGATTGCACCGGGTCATGGAGCAGGATGGCCTGGCAGTCGGCATGCTGGATCATCAAGCCCACCCCTCTTCGGTCGGTCATCAGGGCGTCAACCCCCTCGACCTCCTCATCGCGCTCCGGCGTCTTCTCAATCCTGTGAATCTGCTCCCCATGCACCTGTCTGGCCGAGACCAGACGCCTGATTCCTAAGCTTGCCTTCATCTGCTGGCGATTGGCTCGCACCCTTTCTTCCTGGTCACCAACAGAGAAACTGCCATTGAGTGAGGCAAAAGGGGCGGAGCTTTCCCCCTCATGGCGGTCAAAGGTGGCCCGGATGAGGCTGGGGGAAGAGGAGGTGAGCAGGGTGCGGGGGCTGGGCATGGTCTTTCCGTAGATATGATTTTATTTGCTGGAGCAGATCTATTTGTTTTTCGCGAAAATATTCTGTACTCAACTGGATGGATAAAAAAAGGGGAAGGCCCCCATTAAAGGAGCCTTCCCCCGATACTCACCAACAGAACGGTTTGATCAGGAGATATTCACCCCCAGATCAAGGACCCGTTTTTTTACAGAAGAGACTAGAATGTTGCCTCAAGGGTCAGGTAAACCTGATTAGCGGTCTCGATTGGGTCCATTCCCATGTTACGAGTTATATCGTCGATTTTGACCGGCGCATAATTCCAGTCATTGGAACCGGTATAATTGTACTCGTAACGCTGATAGCCGAGACGCATGAAGGTCTTGGCATACTTGGAGATGGCCTCGCCCATGGGCAGGTCATAGATACCGTAGACCTCATAGACGTTACCGCGGGCGGCAATCTTGGACTGATAGAGATCATCATGGCCAGGGGTCATGCCGATCCAGTACTCGGAACCGTAGTTCCACTCAGCGCCCAGTTTGAGGCCGGCAGGGTCGATATCATAGCGGAGACCAACATGGGCATGGTAACCGTCCTCTTTGTCTGTGGTTCCTAGCATTCTGTCGTTGGTGCCAGGATCGGTATGGCTCCAGCCACCGGAGACAAAGTAGTTCAGGCCGGCAATCTTGTCCATATAGGTGGCACCGGAATGCAGGATGTTACCTACATTAGTTCGGGCACCATATGCCAGCGGGGCCATCATGTCGATGACAGGATCCTGGAAGTTGGGGTAATTCACAACATTGGCAGCCATGAAAGACTGGGCATAGAGTAAGCGATCACCCTTTGAGAGGATATCCCAGCTCAACCCCGCAAAATCCATATCTTCCATGCCGTCGCCGTAATCGTCCTGCAGTCCATCTTCAAAACCACGTCCGTAACAGACGCGAACGCGGCCGGTTCCAATATCTCCGCCCCAGCTATAGGCATAGCCCATGGAGATACCGTCAAAGGGGTAGTCCATGGTCAGCGGAGTGCCGCTGCGCTCGTCGATATTCATGCGGATATTGGCTGGATTGCCATCGGTGGTCGGACGACGACCAATGGAGAACCAGATCGGGGCGCCGCCGATATTGTTAAAGTTGAGGAAGGCGCGGTCAACACGCAGGGCATTGTCAGAAGGGGTACGGGTGGAGTTGCCGTCAAACTGTGGCCATGCTGTACCAGAATCATCCTGCCATGCAGATTGCATGCCCCAGGCCTTGTACATGGCCAGACGGCCCTTGAACTCAACGTTCTCGGTCACGCCAACCCGCATGTTCAGACGGAAACGATTGGTGAATGAGGTGTCGTTGTCGAGATCTTCTCCAAAAACAGTCTCAGCATTGTAGAAATCCAGACGGGAACGGAAGTCGCCGTTCAGTTTGAAACGGGCGGCCAGGTCCCAGTCCTCAGCACGATCGCTGAAGCTGGAAACGGTGTTGTCCAAGGCGCCAACTTTGGCGGTGGTGGCGGCATTGGCCTCGGCCTGGGCTGCCATCTGTGATTTCAACTGGTCAAGCTGGGCGCTCAGATCCTGGATCTTGCGATCAAGGTCACTTGACTGGGGGCCAACGCCTGCAGATGCGGCAAGCGGCAGGGCGAGCAGGCCGGCAAGGGCCAGCATGGAAAATTGTTTTACCATTTTCTTTTCTCCTTTGTTTTTG
>JANZPQ010000233.1:0-4844 GCA_038040945.1 Desulfobulbaceae bacterium
GACGGCAGAGGGAGCGATCTATACACATGTCCTGATCGCAGGTCAGGACATGGTGGTGCCCACCTCCAATCAGCTCGCCTTTTGGCAGGGGAGAGAGGTTAGTCGTGTCGAGGGGGCTCACTTTCTCTTTTATGGCTGGAACAGTTGGGACGAATTGATGGGCACCGTATTATGACCAAAATGAAGAACAGATATAGCCGATGGTCATGACCCTGAATAAAGACAAGATTGCCCAGTGCTTCCGGCAGGCTATAGCAAGCTATGATGGCCAGGCAACGGTGCAGAGGCAGGTGGGCAGCCGGCTGCTGACACTTGCCGGCCAGTTTCCAGCCATCAGCTATGAGCGGGTGCTCGAGATCGGCTGCTGTACGGGGGTGTTGACCCAGATGCTTTGTCAGCAACACCAGGTCGAAACCCTGTTGCTCAATGATCTGGTTCCTGATTTTGCCGCATCTGTCATGGCCAGGATTCCAGAGGAGAGGATGCCGCATATTCTGCCATTCTTTGGAGATATCGAAACGCTCCCGCTCCCAGACAGGCTCAGTCTGGTCCTGTCAAGCGCCACCTTCCAGTGGCTGGCTGACCTGCCGGGATTTTTTCATCGTCTGGCCCAGGCACTGCGGGAGGATGGCTTCCTTGCTTTTTCCATCTTTGGTCCCGGCACGCTAACGGAGTTCACCGAACTGACAGGGATAGGCCTTGACTACCGGAGTCCTGAAGAGATTGCCGGCCTGTTGGAGAGGGATTTTATCGTCGAACAGATGACAACAGATCAGGCCCAGTTGTTTCTATCCACCCCCAAAGATGTCCTTCATCATCTGCGGGCCACAGGTGTGGGCGGGTTGCGTGAATATCGCTGGACGAGGTCTACGCTCAGGCGTTTTGAGCATGAATATCAGACCCGCTTTGGCACTCCCGGCGGTGTCCCCGTGACCTATGCCAGCACCTGTTTTATTGCCCGCAAACATGGACGTTAAAAGACAGACACAAAACAGTGTTTCATAAATCTTGAAGTAGGGGCAGGGCCTCAATCACCTGCTTGGCCTTGCCGTCCTTGCTAAAAAATCCCCAGAATGCCTCACTGCTGTGATCGCCTGGAAGGGTCGCGGCCATTTCCTCCGGTTTCCAGGGGGTGTCAAAGGCCTCAAAACAGGCGAGAGACCGGCTTGGAGAGAACGGAAAGCGCTTGAGGATATCTGACCAGAACAGTGCCTGTCGTTCCTGAGAAAAACCTTTGTTATCGGGGCCGCCATGATTGGAATAGCCAGGCAGGCCGGTCTCCTTGATCAGCAGCGGTTTTTTAAAGGTTGTTGTGAACTTCTCAGCCAGCTCAATGACCATGTCCACTCCCTGGCCTGGGGTGCTGGCGGTAAACCATTTTTCAAAGACCGGATGGACATTGGGCATCAGCAGGTCGTGATCGTTGAAAAATTGGGAGTACTCTTTTTCAAAGTAGAGGAAAAAAGGCTCGGAGGTGGTGACGGCCATCCCTGGAAACTCTTTTTTGATCCGTTGTATGGCCCTCTGCACATCTTGAAGCTGATAGCGTCTGGTGTACAACCCTTCGTTGCCAACAATAATCGCTCCAATCAGGGTTGGGTATTTTTTTGCCAGATGAATGACATTCTCGATCTCCGTCTCGGATGAAGGGTCCCAGATGCCCAGGATGACCGCCCGAAAACCAAGCTCCTGGGCAATCTGGGGCACGACCTCCATCCCGCTGCTTGCGGAGTAGGTGATCAAACCGTTAAAGAATGGGCGCAGGAGGGTGAGATCTTCCCTGATGCCGGCCGCGCTGGCGGCTCTTACCTTGCCGCCAGCAATGGAGAAGCTGCGGGCGGTATAGGCAATGAACCGGGTGTGCTGGATCAGCTCCGGCAGGGGGGTGGCATGGCTATTCCGCACTGGCCCCTGCCAGAGGGTGATGAGGATGAGAATCAGGAGGATGTCTTTCATGACTCGGCCTTTATATCATGTTGCTCTTTTATCCTCTGCCACGCTGTGCCAGGCTGTTTTGAGCACCTTACTGGTCGCGGCCGTCTCAAGGTCCATTTTCAGGACATGGGTCAGTATTTCAATGGGTTTAACGCCCGGCAGGCTGCTGGTATAGAGAAGTTCCAACTTGAGTTTATTAGACGTTTCCGGGACGATGGCCACTACCAGGGGGCGGATATCAAAGACTGTCTTTTTTCCTTTACGAGTGCGGCTGAGGGGAAACTCCTCCCGGCCCATGAAATCATCGATGCGGGAGACCTCCTCTGCTGACAAGGATCGCGGGCAGGTGACAATATAACTGCTTTGCAGATTCTGGGGAACCTTGCCCGAGTGCAGCGCCACGGATTGTACCGTAAGTCCCGGAGGCAGCTGGCTGTTAAGGTGCGTTACGGTGTCCTCAGCTGATTTGAGCGGCTCAGGAAGATCCATGATAAAGTATTCGGCCAGGCTCTCGGTGCCAACCGGCAGGGCCAGACCAAAGGAGATCTTGGGTGAGGGATTGAACCCTTGCGAAAAATGGGTGGTGATGCCGGCCCGGCGCAGGGACCGGAACACCAGTTGCAACAGTTCCAGATGCCCGAGAAAACAGATGTCGCCAGTGCGTGAATAGATGACATTGTACTTGAAATGCCCCTCTTCGCCTGCGGACGAGCTCTCATGCACAGTTTGATTTGCTGGGGGTGCGGCCGGCACGTCAGCTGTCTTCTCGCCACTGTCGTCCGCCTTTCTGCCATAAACAATGGGCTTGATCTCCTTGAAATCACAGAGGCCGCACTGCTGGCAGCCATGATAGCGACAGTCCGGGGTATAGGCCTCCTCGTGGGCCTTTGCCAGTTCATCTTGCAGAAAGGTGGTCTCGATGCCGCTGTGCAGATGCTGCCAGGGCAGGATCTCACCCGGATCACGCTGGCGCAGGAAGGTGTCGAGGGTCAGGCCGCATTCTTCTCCTGCTGCCCGCCAGATGCTCAGATCAAAGTGTTCTGACCAGCCGTCGAGTCTCGCCCCGCCCTTCCAGGCAGTCTCAAGGAGTCTGGCCAGTCTGCGGTCGCCCCTGGAAAAAACGCCTTCCAGAAAACTCTGATCCGGATCATGGTATTTCAGGTTGATGCCGCTGCGGGGCATGGCCCCTTTGATGCGCCTGATCCTCTCACGGCTCTCATCGATGTTGATCTGTCTTTCCCACTGGAAGGGGGTATGAGGCTTGGGCACAAAGGTGCCAATACCGACATTGATCTGGCGGCGTCCGCGTCCGCCCTTGTCTCCTTCCTGTTTGGCTTTTTTGGCCAGTTCTGCAATGGCGTCGATGTCTTCCTCGGTCTCGGTAGGCAGACCGATCATGAAATAGAACTTCATGACCTTCCAGCCTAAGGCGAAGGCGTCCCGGCAGGTGGTCAGCAGGTCTTCCTCGGTAATACCCTTGTTGATGACCCGGCGCAAGCGCTCGCTTCCTGCCTCGGGCGCCAGGGTAAATCCGGTCTTGCGTACCCGTTTGATCTGATCCATGACCGACTGGGTCAGGGTTCCCACGCGCATGGAGGGCATGGAGACGGAGACATACTCACTGGCAAAGGTGTCCATCAACTGCTTAAGGAGTGGTTCAATACAGGAATAGTCACCCGTGGACAGCGACAGAAGCGCCAGTTCGTCAAATCCGCTGTCGCTAAGTCCGCAGCGGGCGATATCCATGATCTGCTCCGGGCTGCGTTCCCTGACCGGGCGGTAAATGATCCCAGCCTGACAGAAGCGACAGCCCCTGGTGCATCCTCGGGCGATCTCCACCCCCATGCGGTCGTGGACGATCTTGCCATTTGGCACCAGCGGTCGTTTCAGATGGTCGGTCTGGGAGAGGTCGGCCACAATCCTGCGTTGAACAGTGGGGTGGGCGCTTTCGAGGGCCCGGAGCTCACAGATAGTCCCCTGATCAGAGTAGAGAGGCTGAAAAAAAGAGGGAATGTAGAGACCCTTGATGGTGGCCAGTTGGGACAGCAGTTCTGACCTTGATACCTTGTCCTTTTTTGCTTGGCCCACAATGGTAGTGATTTCTACCAGTGCCTCTTCGCCGTCGCCGAGCAGGATGGCATCGAAGAAATCGGCAACAGGTTCCGGATTCATGGAGCAGGAACCGCCGCCCAGGATCAGCGGGAAGGATTCATCCCGGTCTTTAGACCACAGAGGGATTCCGGCAAGACTCAGGATGGTGACAATATTGCTGTAGCACAGCTCATAGGGTAGGGTGATACCGAGGATGTCAAAGTCGGCAAGGGCATGGTCTGATTCCAGCGAGGTGAGGGGGGAATTCTTCTCCAGCAGTAATTTCTCCATGTCCCGGTCCGGGCAGTAACTGCGTTCCGCCAGCACCTGATCCTGGCCGTTGAGGATGTGGTAGAGGATCTGCAGGCCTTGATGGGACATGCCGATTTCATAAAGGTCGGGAAAGATGAGGGCGCAGCGGACCAGGGTCTGGTCCCACTCCTTAACGATGGCATTATATTCATGGCCCAGGTAACGTCCTGGCTTGGTGACAAAAGGGAGAAGTTTGCTTCTTTCTATTTTAGCTTGCATGGGGGATATTAGGAAGATTGGTTTAAGGAAACTGCTGGTCGGTTGTCTGTCTCCGGTGTCCGGCTGTGATTGCCAGTGTCTGTAATTCATCTGCAGATTTACTGGAAATAGATT
This sequence comes from Desulfobulbaceae bacterium, assembly GCA_038040945.1. Taxonomy (GTDB): domain Bacteria; phylum Desulfobacterota; class Desulfobulbia; order Desulfobulbales; family Desulfocapsaceae; genus UBA2270. The sequence continues at coordinate 4,672 of JANZPQ010000233.1, forward strand.
GACTTTACAAGGGCGGATGATGTATTCAGGCTAAAGAAGTATTTGTTTGAATGAAAATAACATGTTACCTGGTATAAAGGTTGGTTGTATGAAAAGTAAAGGTCTTGTAGCAAAATCGCTGATCCTCTTGGCTTTCTGGAATAAATTGAGGGCTTCCCAGTCTGAGTCAGGTG
>JANZPQ010000234.1:0-4480 GCA_038040945.1 Desulfobulbaceae bacterium
GACGGGAGTGCTCCTGTTCCAGAAGTTTTCGTGCTGTAATATCTTGAATGGTGCCAACCATTTTGAGCGGAATGCCATCCTCGCCGAAATAAATCTCGGCCTGTTCATTGACAAATTTTTCGCTGCCATCGGAAAGCAGAAGGCGATGATCAAGATTAACCTTTGTCCTCCTTGTTACGGCATCATTAAAGGCCCGGACTACCATTTTTCTGTCAGCAGGATGGACGAGATCAATAAATAAATCATAACTGAGGGGAAGATTATCGGGAAGGTTGTCGCTGGATAATCCAAAGATTGGATACACTTCCTTGGCCCACAAGAGTGTATTTTTTCTGATGTCCCATTCCCAGCTCCCCAGATTGGCAATACGTTGGGCTCGAGCCAGTTTTCTCTCACTGGAGCTGAGCTCGGCCGTCCGGTTTTCAACAAGTTTTTCCAGGTGCAGGCGATAGAGGGTAATCTCGCCCTGGGCCGCAACAAGCCTTCGGTTAAGGAGCATGGTAAAAAGGGTAATGGCAAACAGGAGACAAAACAGGCTGACTATGACGAGCAGGCTCTTCCAGTGTTGATGAATAAGATCAGCAAGGCGGATCGGGCCCAGATGGCGCGCATAAGGTCCGAGGTCCAGCTCCTGGTATAATTCATGAACGGGCTGATAATCAAGGGGGACGGTCCAGCCGCCGATGCGGGAGTCCTTGGCCGCTTGAGAGTCGGCAGGCATACTCAACAAGGCAATGGCAACCTTTTCAGCAAGGCTGTCCGAAGTATGCTTAAGCTTGGCAAAAGGCCATTCAGGATAGAGTCTGGTGCTGAGCAGATAGCTGAAATTTTCCTGAGAGGGTTGGGCGTTAAGAATCTTCAGGGAAGAAAGGTCGATTTTCCCTTCTTCGGCCATCCTTTCCAGGGTGTCCGTCCGCACCGTCCCGGCGTCAGCAATCCCTTCGATCACGGCCCTGACCACAGCATCATGCGTTCCACCAAAGCGAAGCTCTTTGCAATCCTTTGTCGGAGTGATTCCTGCGGCCCGCATCTCCCGCAAGGCCGCGAGCCAGCCCCCGAAAGATTCCGGGGCGACCGCATGAAAAGATTTGCCGACAAGGTCGTGTAAAGTGCTGATATCATCTCGGTTCGACGTGGTAAAGATGACGCCGCCGAATAGAGTGCTGGGGATGTTGTTGACAATGTTTTTTAAGGTGGCGATCCTGCTGATGCCGTATTCGAATTCCAGCTCCACATAGTTGCCGCTGTTGGTGATAAGAAAATCGATCTTTTTGTCCGCTGTCGTCTGCCGAACCTGGTCAAAGTCGACAGGTACAATCTCAAAGGAAGAGTGAGGGATGGTGGCGGTCAGATATTCTGCGGTAGCATTCCACTCTTTCCTGGTAGCTTCCTTTCCGCTTTTGGCCAGCACGCCGATTTTTATGGAAGCGGTTTCGGTGGTTTCAGCACAGAAGGCAGGTTGAATACAGCTTGAAAAGATATATAAAAAGACGGCGCTCCCCCAGCACAAGAAGGAAGCTGTCTGCCTGGCGATGAAGAGTGTCTTACTCTGTCTGGAAGAGGTCATAGGTATGGAATATCTCAGTTTGTATAAGCTGGTTACATGGTATGAAATTATAAAAAGAGACTTTTAACGAGGTTATCACACTTGCTTGAAAAAATACAATGGTGATTTCGTCATGGTTTTTTGTCTGTTGTTATCGGCATCTAAAAAGAGGGTGGTGAATCCCAGCTCATCCTCTGGCCGGAAGCAGGGTGTTGAAAGGAGAGAGAGGCGGCATGGAGCAGCAGGTCTCCATGCCGCTATCCCTCCAGCAGTAAAAGTTTGTCTAAGCCACAGAGCATGAAGCCAAGGATGGGCGCGCATTTACCGGCGCAGGAGGGATAAAAATGACCATGGTGTCGTGTCAGCGATACATTCTCGCGGCCCCAGTAGAATTCCGCCAGTCCGAGCGGGGTTAGATTTTCACATACCGCCTGATTGAACAACTTGGGGGCGCAGCAATCACCGGTACCGGTGGGGATGCCGTCGCTGCCGGCAAAGGCGTCAGCTAAGAGGCGTTTCTGACCGCGAAAGTTGCGCAAGGTGTAGAGGGCGTGGATCTCTCGCATCCATTGCCGGGAGAGCTGCCTCCGCTGCTGTGTCAGAGCTGTCCGCTGGGCTGAGTGGTGAACCGTGAAGTCGATCTCCTGGCCAAGCAGTTTGATCTGGGGCTCACTGTCACTATAGATCCTGTTGAATGTTTCCACATCAAAGATAGGCGGCGCCCAGCCATCAACCTCCCAGGTACCGTTGTACTGGCCGGAAAAGGCGCGCAACAGACGCTCACTGCCGTCTGCGGCCCGGCAGACCATAATGCCGAACATCTTGCCCCGAGACTGGCCAAACAGGTCGGCAGTGGTCAACTGCGGATCCTCTTTGCCTTTTGCCGCCAGGATATCTATCCGTTTTTCCTCATCCAGAAACTGCATGAGTTCCCAGCAATGGCCGCGGGCATCGCCTTCATTGAGCGCGTGCTCTACGCCGCAATCGAGGCAGAAGCCTCCTGCGCTCCTTTCCTCTTGGCTTGTTTTTTTTTGTTGCATGAATCCCTCGTCCTTGCTTGAATGCGGACTATTCTACTTTTATTTTCCAAAATTTACCAGCTTCAGGGGCTATCTTGAATTACACGGAACAACTCCAGAGGATCTTTGGTTTCTCCACCTTCCGGGCCAATCAGGAGGAAATTGTCCAGTCCATCCTGGCAGGCCGTGACGTCTTCGCGGTCATGCCTACTGGTGGCGGAAAATCCCTCTGTTATCAGCTGCCGGCCTCGATGATGAAGGGCACCTGTCTGGTGATCAGCCCGCTCATCTCCCTGATGAAAGATCAGGTGGATGCGGCCAATGCCTTTGGCATGAAGGCGGCTCTGCTCAACTCCACCCTTTCCAGTGGCCAGCAGCATGAAGTCATGACCCGCCTGCAGGAGGGCTGCTATGATCTGCTCTATCTCTCACCGGAGCGTCTGGCTACTCCGGGATTTCTTGAGCGTCTGAGACGGGCCCCCCTCTCCTTTGTGGCCGTCGATGAGGCGCACTGTGTTTCTGAATGGGGTCATGATTTTCGTCCTGATTATCTGGCCCTCTCCTGCCTCAAACAGGAACTCCCCGGGGTGCCGATCACCGCCTTTACCGCCACCGCCACCCAAAGGGTGCAGGAGGATATCGTCCGCCGTCTGGGACTGAATCAACCGCTCATGACTCGCGCCTCTTTTGATAGGCCCAATCTTTTTTATCAGGTGCAACTGCGCGATCAAGTCAACAGCCAGATTGAGGCTGTGGTTCGTGCCCATCCTGATGAGGCCGGGATTGTCTACAGGTTGAGCCGCGCCGATGTGGAAAAGACAGCCGCCTGGCTGCAGAAACAGGGGGTCAAGGCCCTGCCTTATCATGCAGGGCTTGACAAGGAGACTCGGAATCAGAATCAGGAGGCCTTCAATCGCGATGAGGCGCAGGTGGTAGTGGCCACGGTGGCCTTTGGTATGGGGATCGACAAGTCCAATGTCCGTTTTGTCATCCATGGTGATCTGCCCAAAAGCATGGAAGGCTATTATCAGGAGACGGGCCGGGCCGGACGTGATGGAGAGCCTGCCCTCTGTCTGCTCTTGTACGCGCGGGGCGATTATTTCCGTCTGCGGCCCTTTGTCGATCAGTTGGCCGACGAGCGTGAACGGCAGCTGGGTCTGGCCCAGCTTTCCAGGATGATGGATTTTGCCGAGCAGCCGATCTGCCGCAGGCGGGCGGTGCTTCGTTATTTTGATGAGGCCTACGTGCCGGATAACTGTGGGGCCTGCGATATCTGTACACATGGGGTGGAAACCGTTGATGCCACGACTGAGGCCCAGATGGTCATGTCCGCCATCTATCGCAGCGGCCAGCGTTTTGGCGCCGGCCATATTGTCGAGATCGTCTATGGGGCCAGAACGGCAAGGATCAGTAGTCTTGGCCATGATCAGCTCAAGACCTACGGGGTGGGACGGGATCATGGCAAGCGATTCTGGCGGCAACTCATTGACGGGATGCTCAGTCAGGGGCTGCTCAAGAGCGAAGGTGATCCCTATCCCATGCTGCTCATTTCGGCTGCAGGTGAGGAGGTGCTCTTTGGCCGGGAGAAGTTTTCCACTCACCGGATGCTTGCCGATACGAGCGGGGGGGAGAGGGCAATGGTCGATGAGCTTGCCTATGATCCGCAGTTGTTTGTGCGGCTCAAGACACTGCGACGTGATATAGCTGAAAACGAAGGGGTGCCGCCCTTTATCCTCTTCTCAGATAAGAGTCTGCATCAGATGAGCGCTTACATGCCGCAGACCCCCGAGGAGCTGCTGGCCATAAACGGGGTAGGGCAGATGAAACTGGAACGCTACGGGAGGCCCTTCCTTGAGACTATTGCCACCTATCTGGCCGACAATCCGCAGGCCACTCCGCTGCAGAGGGAGAAGGC
>JANZPQ010000235.1:0-11210 GCA_038040945.1 Desulfobulbaceae bacterium
TTTCAGCAACTGTGCGAGGAATTCCTTGTCCCTATCTGGGCCGCAGCGGAGCAGAATCCATGAATATCCCACGAGAGACATTTGACGCCGCCACCGCCCCGCTGCACAAAGGAATCAATCTGGTGGAGGCCAGTGCCGGAACCGGCAAGACCTTTGCCATCGCCATGCTGGTCCTGCGTTTTGTCACCGAATTCGGCTTCCCCTTGGCAGGCATCCTGGTAGTGACCTTCACCAAGGCCGCCACTGAAGAACTGAAAGAGCGGATCCGGGCACGGCTGGCATCAGCCAGGGAACTGCTGGCCAACTGTCTGAGTCCGGTAATCGGCAGCCAGAGTGACCCGGCCCTTGAGGCCTGGCGCGCAAGACTTTCCGAGTGCGGAATAAGCGAACGGCTGGCCCTGCAGCGGCTGGAGATGGCCCTGCTCGATATGGATCTTGTCCCTGTCTTCACGATCCACGGTTTCTGCCAGCGGATGCTTCAGGAACAGGCGCTGGAGAGCGGTCAGCTCTTTGATTTTGAGCTGACCAAGGACACCTCCCGTCAACGCACCCAGGTTATCGAAGACTACTGGCGACGAAATATATACCCCCTCTCTTCCCTGCACTGTGGACTGATCACCAGTAGTTATCCGACCCCGAACGAGCTGTATAAGAGTGTTCAGGGTGCCGGAAAGAGGGTTGCCAGGATTGAACCGCAGGCACTGACCGTAGAGGAGGCGCTCGCCATTTTTGACCACAGTCAGAAGCTGCTCTCTGACTGGTGGCAGACCAACGCGGCCACCCTGCACAGCCATCTGCAGGACGCAGTAGGTGAAGGGAAATTCACCAAAAAGCTGGTGGAGCATTTTTCCGACTGGTGGCAGCAGACAGATACTTTTCTCTGCAACGACAGCCTGAGCCTCCCTGACGATATCGATTTTCTCACACCCAGCCGGCTCATGGAGGCGCTCAACGGCCACAAATTCAGAACCGGCGGGGGCCTGAGCAGCGAGGAGAAAAAAGAGGCCTTTATCGCCACCCTGCCCTTGCCTGGACAAGTGCTCAGCCACTTTCTTGAGGCCTGGCAGGGCGTCACACTGGCCTTCCGCATGGGCCTTATCCGGGAACTTTCCACCGGACTTGGCCAAACCCTGCGCCGCCAGAACCTGCTCTCTTTTGACGATCTTATCCTGCAACTGGAGAAGGCCTTGCTGAGCCAACAAGGGGAGTGGCTGCAACAGATCATCAGCAAGCGCTATCAGGCCGCCCTGATTGACGAATTTCAGGACACGGATGACGGGCAGTACACCATATTCTCTACCCTTTTTACCGGTTCCAGCCATTACCTCTACCTGATTGGCGACCCCAAGCAGGCGATCTACACCTTCCGGGGGGCGGACATCTATTCCTATTTCAAGGCCCGTGAACAGGCAGACATTCACCTGAATCTGGCAAGGAACTTCCGTTCCCATCCCGCCCTGGTAGGCGCCGTCAACCAGATCTTTCAGCTTCGGGAGAACGCCTTTGCCGCCGAAGAGCTGCCCTATTTCCCGGTGCTGGCTGCAAAAAGCGCGGAGGACGGGCAACTGCTCGATGATGGCAAGGCGCTGCCGGTAATGGTCTATAGCCAACTGGACAAGAACCCGGAGGCCACAAATGGCAGGTGGAGTTCAGGCAAGGCCACGCAGCGGATTGTCTCCTCTGTGGTCGCCGAGATCGCGAAGCTGTTACGACAGGTAAGTCCCATCATGCTGAGCTCAACAAAGGAGAAGAAACCGGCTGCATCCCCGCTGGCACCCAGAGATATTGCCATCCTGGTCAGAAGCCACAAACAGGCTGAACAGTTTCAGATCGCCCTGGCCCGCTCCGGAATCCCGGCCGTCATGGCCAGTCAGCAGTCTGTGTTCACCAGCAGTGAATGCCATGACCTCTTTCTGCTCATGCAGGCACTCTCTTCTCCTGGAGATCTCATGCTTCTGAAAACGGCGCTCACCAGCCCCTGGTTTGACATGAAAGGGCCTGAATTCTATGCCTTCTGGCAGGACCAGGAACAGGTGGATCAGTGGCTGACCCGTTCCCATAACTATCACCGGCTCTGGCAGGAACAGGGTTTTCTGGCCATGATGAGCCGCTTGCTTGCCTCTGAAAAAATCCTGCTCACGCTGGCCAGAAAACCGCTGGCCGAGCGCAGGATATCCAATATCCACCACCTCCTTGAGTTGGTTCAGGCTGCAGAAACGGAGCAGGCCATGGGGCCGACCAAGACCCTGCAATGGCTGCGAGCCATGCGAGAGGACCAGCGCGGTATAGAGGATACTGAACTGCGCCTGGAAAGTGATGAAGAGGCCGTCAAAATCGTCACCATGCACGGTGCCAAGGGGCTGGAATAGCCCGTGGTCTTCTGTCCTTTTCTCTGGTATCGCGGCAATTACATCAAACAGGCACAAGGGGGTGTGAGCTGCCATGATGAGAACAAGGAACTCATTCTGGATCTTGGTTCACCGCTCCTCGAGGAGCGTAAACAACAGGCCTTGGCAGAAGAACTCGCGGAAGAGCTGCGGCTGGCCTATGTGGCCCTGACCCGGGCCCGCTGCCGCTGCTATGCCTTCTGGGCCGACGTGACCGCAAACAAATATGTCGCTGACTCCATGGATTCCGCCCTGGCCTGGCTGCTCTTACTGGGAGAGGAACACTCATTTTCTGAACAGGTAAAGATATTAGAGGATCTTGCTGGAAACGGATCTGTGGCCTGCAAGCTGATCCCGGCAGACAGCGACAAGCCGGTGATGCTGGCCGCCAGGGGCGAGAGGGCAGATGAACTTGTCTCTCTCACCTTTACCGCCAGCAACCTGCATACCGACTGGCTGCTGCACAGTTATTCGTCCCTGGCCGTTACCGCTCCCGCCATCCCTGGCTCCCACGGCATTAGGCCATCCCTGGCCGTCACCGCTCCCGCCATCCCTGGCTCCCACGGCATTAGGCCTTCCCTGGCCGTTGCTCATCATCCCGAGGACCAATCCAGATGGTCAGACAGGTCTGAAGAGGATAACGGATCTGAGGTAACTGAGGCCAAGGAGACCGCCCTGCTCCCTGATCTGCCGAAAGGGGCACAGATGGGCAATGTGGTGCATGGCCTGCTGGAAGATATCCCCTTTAGCACTCTCGCCAGCGGTCACGCTTCCCCCATCCCTGGCTCGCGCGAGACTACGCCATCCCTGGCCGTGGGTCACGGCTATGAAGAGACCATAAAACAGCAATGTGCCTGGTTCGGGGTCGAGGCAAAGCCAGACAGACTGGCCGCCCTGCTGCAGAAGGTGGTGCAGACCCCGCTGACTCCGGCTGAGGACGGAACGACTTTTTGTCTGGCAGATCTTGAACCGTCCGAAATCATCAAGGAGATGCCCTTTTATTTCCAGCTCCAGCCGACGGCCAGGGACGGCCTGATGCCGTGGGAGCCAGGGATGGCGGGAGCGGCCAGCACCACCGGCCAGATCAATACCATTCTGGCGGCATCACGGGCTGTGGCCCCGATCACGCCCAGATCACTGCAGGGCTATCTCACCGGTTTTATTGACCTGATCTGCCGTTATCAGGGGAAATTTTACATCATGGACTATAAGAGCAACTGGCTGGGAAATCATTTGTCGGACTACGGAGCGGAGGCCCTGGAGCAGGCCATGCGTGAGCATAACTATGGTCTGCAATACTGGCTCTACACCCTGGTTCTCCACCGCTATCTGCAGAACGCCCTGGAGAACTATGCCTATGCCAGCCATTTTGGCGGGGTGATGTACCTCTTTATCAGGGGCATGGAACCAACGATGCCCGGAAGCGGCGTCTATGTTGATCTGCCGGATCTCGCGACCCTGGAACGCCTCGATCATTGTCTGGGTCGTACTCGCGACACTGAGCCATCCCCGACCTGTGGTCACTTCTACGGAGGAGCCGAAAATGGATGAGGTCATTCCTGTGCCGGTCACTCTTCGTCCATCCCTGGAGCGAGCGACACTAGGCCATCCCTGCCCGTCGTCGCAGATTTTTTCTCTCCTGGACCAGCAGTTCGCCCGCTTCATGGCCAGGAGATCAGGCCTGAAAGGAGCGACAAGAGACCGCTTCGAACTGTTGATCAACAGGCTTTCTGCGGCCCTGGCCGATGGGCACAGCTGTCTGCTGCTCACCAGTGAGGAAGAGCAATTCTTGAGCGGGACCGACTCCGGGCTCATCTCCCAGGAGATCAAAACACCGCTGGTGCTCTGGCACAACAGACTCTATCTCCAGAGATACTATCACTATGAGTTGCGCCTGGCCGGGCAGATCAAGGCCATGGCCCAGATCGAATACTCGCTGCCGGAGTGCAGGGCGGAGCTCGATGCCTGCTTTGGCCATGAACAGAAAACGGAACCGGACTGGCAGCGCCGGGCGGCAGAAATGGCCTTGCAGCGGCCCCTGGCACTGATTTCCGGGGGGCCTGGCACCGGCAAGACCAGTACCGTGGCGCGGATTCTCGGCCTGTTCCTCTTGACGATGGGGGCTGAGCTGCAGATCGCCCTTGCCGCCCCGACAGGCAAGGCGGCCATGCGGCTCAGCGAATCCATCTCCCGGAATCTTGCAGCCCTGCCTTTTCCGGATATAATCAAGGAAAAGATTCCGACCAGTGCCTCTACCCTACACCGCCTGCTGGGAGTCCGCCACAATTCCCCTCATTTTCGCCACCACCATGCCAATCCCCTGTCCTGGGATGTGGTGGTGGTGGATGAGGCCTCCATGGTCGATCTGGCCATGATGAGCAAGCTGGTGGACGCCCTGAAACCCGGGGCCAGACTGGTACTTCTGGGAGACAAGGATCAACTCGCCTCAGTTGAATCAGGGGCGATACTGGCCGATTGCATCCAGGCCCTGCCGGACAACACTGTAACGCTGCAGAAGAGTTATCGCTTTAACCGGGAGATCAGCGCCTTTGCCAGGGCGGTAAATACCAGCGACAGCGCTGCCGCCTGGGCCATGCTCAACCTGGAAAATCAACAAACCTCGGCAGTGAGCTTACTCCATGAACCAATGGCAGATTTCATTGCCAGCCGATATTCCCGCTACCTGCAACAGGCCCTGGCTGTGCCTGATGATGACAGCAAAGAAGACGAAATCCGGGAGCTCTTTCAATGCTTCAAGCGATTTCGGATCCTCTGCGCCACGAAACGCGGGGCCGGCGGCGTTGAGACCATCAACCAGCTGATGGAACAGGGTCTCGCAGCTAGCGGATATCCATGTCAGCCAGGGAAGTGGTATCCAGGACGACCGGTTATAATCCTCAATAATGATTATAACCTGAACCTGTTCAACGGCGATATCGGGATCTGCCTGCCGGAGCGGAGCTCTCTTGCCAGCGATATGAGTCCCGCCAGCTTCAAGGTCTGGTTTGAGCGTGAAGATGGCAGCGTCAAGGGATACCAGCCCTACCGGCTGCCGCAGTGTGAAACGGTCTTTGCCATGACTATTCACAAAAGTCAGGGTTCCGAGTTTGGAGAGATACTGGTCGTCCTGCCAGGAACCGATACCCCCCTCCTGACTCGCGAGTTGATTTATACCGCTGTCACCCGTGCCCAGGAGAAGGTGTTTATTGCCAGTGACCAGGCTATTTTTCATGGTGCGATCAATCGCACCATCAGCCGTTCCAGCGGCCTGCAGGCAATGCTGATTGCTCCAGGATGACAGTCTCGATCTTGCCAGAACATCTTTGCTTTTAACGAAAACTATGCGCTATAAAACAACGCTCAAGTGAGCAAGAATCAAGTCATCAACGAAACACAGGGAAAATTATGCTCAAAGATTCACCATTAAAGACATCGCTGTTATTTGTCTGCATCGTTGTTCTTGTTGTTGGTTTATCAATCATCTCCACTCAAATTTGGGGTGGAAAGCCCGAACAATTACCAACACCGAAAAAGCTGGTTCTGCAACAGGAGATGACACTCGTCCAGTTCGGCCAGGCCAACGATTTGTCAAATTCAGTGTTGAAAGAGATCTTTGAGCTGAAGGCGAAAACCGACCTGGAAAAAAGCTTGCAGGAATACGGAACAGCAGATCAAATTGCTGCCAAGGTTACTCAAAAACTGGCCTTAGCCTCAGAACATGCCACCAAGAACTGGATGAAAATCCCGCTGAAATTTGTTCTCTGGTTTATCTTTTTATCCGCAATTTTCATCCTCATGAGAAATCGAAAGATGGTCTCAGGGATCAGGAAATGGCTGCTTTTTATCTCTGTGTTACTCTTTGGTATTGTCTTGGGGGCAGATCCGAGCCCGATGGGCACAGTCAAGGATGCCATTCATCTCTATGCTACCGCCCATGCGATCTTCCCTCCTCGAATGATTGCCCTGGGAATCTTTCTGGCCATCGTCTTTCTGGCCAATAAATATATTTGTGCCTGGGGCTGTCAGATCGGCACTCTGCAAGATTTGATTTTCCAGATCAATCGAACGGACAAACAAAAGGCCGTTATCGGCAGACAGATAAAATTACCCTTTGTCCTCACCAACAGCGTACGGATTCTCTTTTTATGTCTGTTTACCCTTGTCACTTTTTCACTGGGGTTCGATATCATCAATTCAATAGACCCTTTCAAAATCTATAAACCGACATATCTCGAGGTTTCGGGAACCATCTTTCTGACCGTACTTCTTTTGACAAGCCTGTTCATCTACAGGCCCTGGTGCCACCTCTTCTGCCCCTTTGGACTGGTGAGTTGGCTTGTTGAAAAAAAGAGCCTTGTTCACATCCATGTCAATTATGATACGTGCATTGCCTGTCAGAACTGCGCGACAGCCTGTCCTTCAACGGTAATGAGTGCTATTTTGAAACAGGATAAAAAAACAATACCAGACTGTTTTGCCTGCTACGCATGCAGAGAGGTCTGCCCAACAGATTCAATCCATTTTTCCATGAAAAAAAGAATGCTCCCCCCCACCAATTTTTTTGCACAAGAATAGAGAGTGTTATTTTTGCAGAAATCTTCTCTCTATCATTTCGAACAAAGTGACAAATCTTTTACTCCGGTGGTGCAGTGAAGATTTTTCCTGGTGGTCAAAATGACAATTCGAGCCTCTTTATGACCTTGACAAGAGTCTCGAGTGTCTCGCATTTCCTCCAAAAAATCGTTCATTCTCTGGCACCTGCAAGATCAGAATATTTTTTCTTGGTAAGCCATTTTTTTTATGGTAGAAAAGAAGTTGAAATCCTCTGCCATTTCTGAGAGATACGCTTTTTCTACCTCGATCGCCACAGTATGCACGGGTAGCTGAACATCCCCAACCCATAAGGCTGTTATCTTGGAAAACGAACCCTTATCCACAATCCTGATCGTTGACGATGCACCGGAAAATCTGGCCGTCTTGAACGAACTCCTGCAGCCAACCTACCGGGTACGGATTGCCACTTCTGGCGAACAGGCCCTGCGACTCGCAGTCACTACTCCCAAGCCGGACCTGATCTTGCTCGACGTCATGATGCCGGGCATGGATGGCTATGAGGTCTTCACCCACCTGAGAGCCGACCAGCGTACGCAAGATATCCCCGTCATCTTCGTCACCGCCATGAACAGCACCGAAGCAGAGATGCGCGGCCTGGAAGCTGGTGCGATGGACTACATCACCAAGCCGATTGTTCCCCTTATTGTCCTGGCCCGGGTTCGTACCCAACTGGAACTGAAAAAGGCCCGCGACTGGCTGCGCAACCAGAATGATTTTCTGGAAGCGGAGGTGGCCAGGCGCATGGGGGAAAACCTGCTCATCCAGGACGTGAGCATCCTCGCCCTTGCCCATCTGGCGGAGACCCGCGACCCGGAAACCGGCAACCATCTGCGCCGCACCCAGGGCTACGTCCACGCCCTTGCCGAACAGCTGCAAGATCATCCCCGATTTTCGGCACTCCTGACCAGGGCCAATATTGAACTTCTGGCCAAGTCCGCCCCCCTGCACGATATCGGCAAGGTAGGAATCCCCGATTACATCCTGCTCAAACCCGGCAAACTCACTGCGGAAGAGTGGAAGATCATGAAGACTCATGCCCACCTTGGCAGCAAGGCCATCGAAGAGGCAGAGTCCGAACTCACCAAACCTGTGGAGTTTCTCGTCCTGGCCAAAGAAATCGCCCACTGGCACCACGAGCGCTGGGATGGCAGCGGCTATCCAGATGGGCTGATCGGAGATGCTATCCCTATCTCTGCTCGGCTGATGGCTCTGGCCGATGTCTTCGACGCCCTGATCAATCGCCGTGTTTACAAAGAGCCCTTATCTTTCGCCCAGGCCAAAGATATCATTGCCGCCGAAAGCGGACGTCAGTTCGACCCGGATGTGGTAGAGGCCTTTCTCGCCATTGTCGACATCTTTGAGGCCATTGCCAGCCGCTACGATGACAGGGAGGACCAATAAGGTTTGCCCATGGTTCAAAATCCAGAATCTCCGGTGCATTCCCTCCCTTCCGGACAAAACATGACCCTCGGCATCTCCCGTATCGTCATGATCTATACGGTTTTTGCCTCCCTGTGGATCCTGCTTTCCGACAAGATCGTGGTCTGGCTGTTCAGCGATCCGGCCCAGATCATTCTGGCCAGTACCCTCAAGGGCTGGTTATTTGTCATCGTTACCTCGCTGCTGCTCTACCGATTATTAGGACGGCAGCAGAGGGAAATAAGACGGCAGGTTGAGGCTCTGCTTCGACAGAAACATGACCGTTCCCAGCGACACCTTGATATGGTACAAACCTTCATGCTTGAGCTGGATTTTCAGGGGAAGATCACCATGATTAACCGCAAAGGGTGTGAACTGCTGGGTTACAGAGAAGATGAACTCGTAGGACGGCTCTGGTTTACCGCATGCCTGCCGCAGCCTCAAGGAATGGAGGAGATATATCCCGTATTCCAACAGATCATAAACGGCGACTTGCGCGGCGTGGTATATTTCGAAAACCCAGTCGTATGCCGAAACGGCAGCCAACGTCTGATCGCCTGGCACAATACCGGTTACTCCGACGATAAGGGCAGGATTATCAGCACCCTCAGCTCAGGCGAAGACATCTCCGAGAGAAAACGGCTGGGGGAGGAACTGGACCACCACCGTCATCATCTGGAAGATCTGGTGGAGAAGCGAACAACAGAATTGGCAGAGGCGCGTGAACGGGCCGAGAGCGCCAACTTGGCCAAGAGTGCCTTTCTGGCCAATATGAGCCATGAGATCCTGACGCCCATGAACGCCATTCTCGGACTGACCCATCTGCTGCAACGCGACAGCCACGACTCAAGACAGCAAGAGAAATTGGCCAAAATTACCATTGCCGCTGACCAACTGCTGACCATCATTAATGACATCTTCGACTTCTCCACGATTGAGGCCGGTCGTCTGCAACTGGACTCCACAGACTTCTCCCTGGATGCTCTATTCAAGCATGTCCACTCCCTGATTGCCGAACAGGCCGGAAGCAAAGGAATAAGCATTAAGGTGGACACAGATAATGTGCCCGCCTGGCTGCAAGGCGATGCAACCCGAATCAGTCAGGCCTTGCTCAACTACGCCACAAATGCCGTCAAGTTCACCGAACACGGCTCCATCGCGCTGCGTGCTCGTCTGCTGGAAGAAAAAGACAACGAGGTTCATGTGCGTTTTGAGGTCCAGGATAGCGGCATCGGTATCGCTGTCGAACAGTTGCCCCATCTTTTCCAGCCCTTTGCCCAGGCAGATATCTCTACCACCCGTAGACACTCAGGCACCGGCCTTGGACTGGCCATCACCTCCCGGCTGGCTCAGATGATGGGTGGCGAAACAGGTGTTGAAAGTGAACCTGGCCTGGGAAGCACCTTCTGGTTCACCGCCAGGCTCAGACGAGGCCAAGAAATACTGATTCCACCTGAACAAGCCAGGCACGAGCTGTTAGGACATATTCCTAACCTCGAGCCGACGCTCTGCCTCTCAAATTTACGCGGCAACATAGCCTTATATGTCAAGCTATTGCGCCAGTTTACCCTCTCTCATAGCAATGATGCCGCACGGATCACTGAGCTGTTGAGCTCCGGAGATTTTCAGGCAAGCCGGGATGTCGCCCATGGTCTTAAAGGGGTTGCCGCTACCATGGGGGCAAGCAGGGTACGAGATCTGGCGGCCCAACTGGAAACAGCCTTCAGGGAAGAGCAGCCCGCCAGCGAGACGGCCCCCCTGCTCAAAGCCCTGGCCTTGGAGCAAACGCTCTTGAATGAGGCAATTCTTGCCTTGCCGGAAGACGCAGGCCAGGGATTGCCCAATGTCGCGGGCGCCAAGGACGGCGCAGGTGCGACAAAAACGGATTCCCCTGAAATCGCCCAGGCAGATCCGGTCCGACTGCAAGAAGTCCTCAGCGAATTAGAGGGGCTGCTGAGAGAAAACAACGGCCGCGCCAGTCTGCTCATACGGGATACGGCCCCGTTGTTACGCCCAGCCATGGGAGCGCGCTTCAATGAATTATCGCACCAGATTGAGGCCTTCAATTTTGAAGCGGCACTCAAGATCTTACATACTGTAAACAACGAAGGGCCTCTTTCCCAATAACTTGCACAAAAGGAAAATCATGAAAATCACCTTCCATGGAGGCGCCGGAACTGTTACCGGCTCCCAGCACCTTATTGAAGTCAATGGCAAGACCATCATGCTCGACTGCGGTCTCTTTCAGGGAAAACGTAAAGAAGCCTTTGAGCGCAACCGCAGCGACTTCTGCCGAGGCAGGGAGGTGGACGTCCTCATCCTCTCCCATGCCCATATCGATCACTCGGGCCGTATCCCCTGCCTGGTCAAAAACGGTTTCAGCGGCGATATTATCTGCACCTCCGCCACCCGTGATCTCTGTGCCGTCATGCTGATGGACAGTGCCTTTATCCAGGAAAAGGATGTGGAATATGTCAATCGGCGGCGCAAGAAAAACAGGCAGAACCCCTTTGAACCGCTCTATACCAAGGAAGATGTGGCCCGGTCCATGGAGCAATTCGTGGGGTTGAGCTATAATCGAAGGCACCAGCTTTTTCCCGGCGTGACGCTTACCCTGGTGGATGCCGGCCATATGCTGGGTTCCTCCCATGTCATCCTCGACATTGATGATCAGGAGACCGGTAAATCCCGGCGTCTGGTCTTGTCCGGAGACATCGGCAGACCGGGTATTCCCATCATCCGCGACCCTGTCCCGCTCACCGCCGGCGCCGACATCCTCATCATGGAGAG
>JANZPQ010000236.1:0-6147 GCA_038040945.1 Desulfobulbaceae bacterium
GGGTCTGCCAGGGGATTGAGGAGAATGGCCTGAAACACGGCCCCGGCCACAGCCAGTCCGCCACCGACAATGGCCGCGGTCAGGATACGCGGCAGTCGCACATCCATGATGACAAAGGGAAAAGTGGGATTCATATCTGCCACAATGCCCGTCCCGTTTATCTTCGCCCACAAGACCTGGATTACCTCAAGCGCGGTGATGGAAAGAAAGCCCATGCCCGTTGCCAGAATAATAGCTGCGGCCAGGAACAGTCCCAGAAAGATCAGGATGAGTGGTGGTTTTGATGACATCTGTTTTCAGTTTAAAAGGGAAAGGTGTCCATTTTTTATTTCTTTTCCATGCCAGCAAGACAGCATGAGGAAATCATCATTCTTTCCTGCTCCTGTTTTCTTCATTCCAGTACAATCGCATGATCTTTTGCCAGCTCCGTCAGATGATGGACAAAGACATCGGCAAAGCTGTCCACCTCTCCCATGCCCTGCAGGACAGGGGTTACTTCAAATCCTTCCTTGCTCAGGATGGACTTCCAGGACTCCGCCTCAGCGCCAGCCATGTCGTTCTTGGCATGGTCGCCAGCAACAGTCATGAAGGGTTTCAGCAGAACCTTGTGTACCTTGTCCCTCTTCAGCTGCTGGATCACATGGTCAAGAGATGGAAAACCCTCCACCGTACCAATATAGCTCTTTACCCGGGGATTGAGCCGGTTCATGGTGTCAACAAACTGGAGATAGGCACCTCCTGATGGGAAATAATCGTTTCCGTGTCCCATGTAAACCAGGGCGCTGTCTGATTTCAGGGCCTGATCGATATCCGCAGACAATGACTTGGCCACCAGTTCGATATCCTGAGGATAAGGATGGATGTCGCCCATGGTGCCGAGTGCCGGTCGGCCAATCACCAGTTGTTTGAAGGGCTGAGTTTTCTCTTTGATGGTACGGATACTGTTCAGTCCCTGCACGTAGGAGACCAGATCAAGATATTCTTCTCCCAGAGTGACATGGGTGGGTTGGACCAGGATGGTGGTAAATCCTTCATCCTGCAGATTGGCAATAGTGGCCAGAGGCCCTTGAACAGCCAGAATATCCTGGGGAACAGCAGGATTTTTTTTGATATAATCCGCATCATGCTGTCGTTTATGCCAGATGGCCCGGATCATGTTGGAGGTGAAGGCAATGCGTATCTCGGTGTTCGGATATTGTTGCTGCATCCGGTCTCTGACATTCAAAATACCAGAGAGCGCCTCAGGATAGGAGGTACCAAATGCAGCGATCACCACAGCCTGGCTCTGTTTTTGATTATGTTCCTGGCCCCAGGCAAGAGAATGGATCAGAAAAAAGAAGAGCGCCGACAGGATTGAGAGTTTTGTAAATTTACACATAATGTTCCCCTTGCTGATCTGGCCCGGGGAAAATAGAAAATCCCGGACCAATTATACTAATTGATCCGGGATTTCCCTACATATCCGAAATCACTGGTATGAACTCTGTCCACGAGGTCATACCAACTCTATTCAGGCAGGTCTTCTGACTCCCGGATCTTTCGCACCCCGCACCTTCCCATCCTCACTTCCAGACAGTGGCGTTTTGCGGGATTTGTCCCCGGTTACAGCGGCGGGCCCGTCTTCGATTTACACGAAGTTCCCTTTTCAACCTGAAAGGATTCTCCTCTTTTCTGAAGATATGAAAACAAACCTGCTAGAAAAGAAAAGCACCTTTCAGGTACCTGAATTATGACGTACTCAATACCTGTATTCATCTGTTTTGTCAAGATTAGGAGCCCGTTACAAACGAACGTATTTCTTTATCCCTATTCTATTACGGCTCCTTATGCCGCTTTGGCCCTTGAGATGATTATATTATTTTCCACAACGGTTTGACGGAGAAGCGAAAAGTTAAAAGTTGAAAAATGAAGCTTGCTTGTGGTAGCGTTCTTCTATACTTCTTAGACCGTTGAGCTTCAGGATTCTCAGAATTCCGGAGCTCTCGAAACAATGAACTTTCTCTCTTCAACTTTTCACTCTCTTTCCATCTTATTATTTTAAGGAGTTCTTATGAAACGGATCATGAATTTCGGAGCACTGTTCCTCATTGCCTGTATTCTCACCAGCTGCGGCTATAACACATTACAGACCAAGGAAGAGACGGTTTTTAAGGCCTGGGCCGACATCGAGTCCACCCTGCAGCGACGCTCAGACCTGATCCCCAATCTGGTGGCCTCGGTCAAAGGCTATGCCAAGCATGAACAGGAAACCCTGCAACAGGTCATAGAGGCCAGATCCAAGGCGACCTCGATCCAGCTCTCCCCGGCAGATCTGAGCAATCCGGCTGCCATGCAGCAACTTCAGGCCGTACAGGGTGAGCTTTCCTCGGCCCTGTCCCGGCTGATGGTGGTGGTGGAAAGATACCCTGATCTCAAAGCCAATCAGAGCTTTCTTGATCTGCAAAACCAGCTTGAAGGCACCGAAAACAGGATCAACGTCGCCCGTCAGCGTTACAATACGGCGGTCGAGCAGTTTAACGGTTCCATCAGAAGATTTCCTGAGAGTCTGACCAATAAACTGCTGCTGCATCTGGAGAAAAAAGAATATTTCAAGGCAGATGAAGCGGCCAGAGTCGCACCCAAGGTCACATTTTAGGTGCCGTTACGAACCAAACAAGTGCTTTTTCTTGTTTGGTTTATTTACGGAACCTTATGCCGCTTCCAGGCTATTTCCTGGAAGCGGCGTCTTGCCAACACCAACAGACAAAGGAGCCGTTATGAAATCAACTGGCTTTTTCGTTCATTTTGTTTCAACTCCTTATGCCGACTACAGGGATATAATTGTTGAAGTTACTGTGTAATAACAACTCGAGATGGTCACCCATGGCCAATCATCTTCTGACAAAAAAGACTCTCGGACTGTTTCTGGCTCTGATTCTGCTCTTTCTTGGCACACGCCCTGCACTGGCCCTTGAGGTCCCGCCACTCAAGAACCGGGTCAACGATTATGCCGGGATTCTTGCCCCGGCCACGGCCCGTCAGCTTGAAGAGGTGTTGCACAATTTTGAGCTTGCAGAATCCACCCAGCTCGTGCTGCTGACTGTTCCCTCCCTGGATGGCGACTCTTTGGATGACTTTTCCCTGCGGGTGGTGGAAGCATGGAAGCTCGGACAGACTCAACTGGATAATGGCGCCCTGCTCCTGATCGCCAAGAATGACCGTAAATTGCGCATAGAAGTCGGGTATGGTCTTGAGGGGAAGCTGACGGATCTGGTCTCCGGCCGTATCATCAGGGACATTATCACCCCAAGGTTCAAGGAGGGCAATTTTGATCAGGGGGTGATCGATGGTCTTTCCGCCATGATGGCTGTAGTGAAAGGTGAGTTTAAGGCCAGCGACAGCAAGCGGCGCCAAAAAAGCGGCGGCGATCCCGGTGCCATGTTCATCTTTTTTCTGGTCATCTTCTCGATGATGGGAAGGATGCTGGCCCGCGCCCCATGGGTAGCGGCAGGGCTCGGGGCCATTCTCACTCCTGCTCTCGGGGCAATCGCCCTTGGCCTTGGGGGTTTTGGCTTACTGGCTCTGGCCATACTGGGATTTATCTTTGGCCTTATCGTGGCCCGCGTGGCCGGCACGGCAGGCAGCAGCTTTTCCGGCAGACATGGAGGCGGGATGGGTGGTTTTGGTGGAGGTTTCTCAGGAGGAGGATTCGGTGGCGGCTTCAGCGGTGGCGGTGGAAGTTTTGGTGGCGGTGGTGCCTCAGGAGGCTGGTAAAAAATGCAGACATTAGCGCAACAATTTCTCACTGAGACAGAAAAGGACACCATCTCTACCCTTGTCCAGCAGATGGAGCAGCAGACCTCGGGCGAGATCGTCCCCATGGTGGTCTCAGCCAGTCACTCCTATCCCACGTCCATCATTCTCGGGGCAACGGTACTGGCCCTCCCCCTCTCTTTGCTCCTCATGCCACTGGTCAGCACTTTTTTCTGGCTTGGTTCACAGAATGTGTGGATTTTCATCGCCCTCTTTACAGTGCTGTACGGGCTGTTTTATGGACTGGTGTACAGGTTTGCCTGGTTGAAGCGCTTATTCCTCTCCAAAAGTCAGATCGAGGCCGAGGTTCAGGAAGCAGCGGTCACCAGTTTCTTTAGCGAAAAGCTCTACAAAACGAAGGATGAAAACGGCATCCTCATCTTCATTTCCGTGCTCGAACGTAAGGTCTGGGTGCTGGCTGATGCGGGGATCAACGCCCGCATCGATCCGGAACAGTGGCAGGAGATTATTGACCTGATCACCTTGGGAATCAAGGAAAAACGCCAATGCGAGGCGCTCTGTCACGCCATCAGCCAGATTGGCGCTCTCTTACAAACACATTTTCCCATTGGAGAAAATGATATCAACGAACTGCACAATATCATTGTGCGGTAATTAAATTATCGTTCCCAGCTCCGCAATCCATAATCCTCACTACAAGCCAAGTCAAAGATGGAAACCTTTGCGACACAACACTTCAAGATATGTCGCCCGGGCGCGGATGCCAAGGCCATACATAATCCAACAAAAACTTTTCCTGGATTTGTGACCAACACCACAACCCCATTTATGCAAATGAACCAGTACGACTGAACCAAATCGGCGAACTACAACAGAAATTATTGGGACAATACAGTAACAGAAAATTTCTTCGGTAGCTTGAAAACTGAACGGGTCTTTTTTTTCAAACTATGCGACCCGTGAGGAAACCAAGAACAACGTCATTGACTACATTGAAAACTCTTATAACAACATTAGGTGTTATTCATATCTGGACTATGTCAGCCCGAAAGAATTTGAGATATCATGGCTTATAAAAAAAATCCGCGTTTGGCCAGGTCAAAAATTTCCAGATCAGTCCTTATGAACAATCGCCTGGAACTTAACGATGTGCGACTTTGCTCTCAACCGACTCACCGGCCCCACCGGCGGCTTCTATTTCCTGCCTGCAGTAATGGGTATAGACGTTAAAAAGGACAAACCATTCCATTCTTGAGGTAAAATGAAGAGCAGTCCCTTGTTCATCCTGCCTGACGACTTCACCCTGAATATCCTCGAGGAGCAGACGACTATGATTGCCTGTGACCATTATCCCTATCGTGCAGGATGTGCCTGGCGGAAGGTCGTGATCAAGCCGCACAAACATGCCGCTGATACTGATATTCAGGAGATCAGCCTTAAGAGCAAGGCCATCAGGCTCTGCCCTTAAGGTAACATCTGTAAGAAAAGGGGTACGGGTACACACCCTTCTTTCTTTTTTCTCTCCCATATCCACTCGTTCCTCATTGATGGCAAAGATTCAAGACACCGCACCGAGACGGTCAACATCCTTTCTGATAAACAATTCGCCATTATACTATTAGTCCCATACCGCTTGTCAAGCCTCTTTTCTGTCAAGCCTCTTTTCTGTTGACTTTAGCCACGGGATGGCCATAGAATATTCATATATCAAGATGAAATTTTTCCCCCTCTGCCAGCCATGGAAAAGAAAATACTGATTGCCGTTGATGGCTCCACCTACTCCAGTCAGTCACTGGAATACACAGCCCTCCTCTTTGGAGACAGACCCGAGATCCATCTCCATCTCATGACCTGTATCAGTTCAAGCGAGAACATTCTCCCTGCTGCTGCAGACAGCAGAAATTCCCTCCTGCCGGACGCCCCCGGATTTGAAAAAAAAAGACTGACAGCCCAACGCCTTCTCCAGAAGGCGACTGACAAACTTCTCTGCCTGCAGATCGCTCCCGAGCGGATACACTCAACGGTAGAGATGTCTGGACATACTATTGCTGCCACCATCCACAGCCAGGCCGAACATCTCCTGACAGACAGCATCATGGTGGGTCGACGAGGATTAAATACCCTCAGCGAAATGCTTCTGGGATCAGTTTCTGCCACCCTGCTCAAAAAATGCCATACGATACCGCTGTGGATCATAGATGGCGAAGTCTCAAACAAAAACTTCCTGGCGCCGGTGGATGGCTCTCTCCCCTCCATGCTGGCCATTGACCACCTGGCCCATATCATGGATGGAAGAAAGGATGTCACCATTTTTCTTTTCCACTGTCATCATTTTCTGGGAAAAAAAATTAACGCAAACCCTGAATCCTTTTATCACCTCTGGGAAAAAGAGTG
>JANZPQ010000237.1:0-3603 GCA_038040945.1 Desulfobulbaceae bacterium
CACGTCCGACATAGCCCACCTCGGTAAACTTTGAGGCCTCAACCTTGAAAAAAGGCGACTGGGCAAGGGAGGCAAGTCGCCTGGCAATCTCTGTCTTGCCGACCCCGGTAGGCCCAATCATGATGATATTCTTGGGGGCGATTTCCTCCCGCAGGGGAGAATCCACCTGCCGCCTTCGCCAGCGATTCCTGAGGGCAATGGCCACAGAGCGCTTGGCGTCCGCCTGGCCAACGATATATTTATCCAGCTCGGTTACGATCTCTCTGGGGGTCAAGGACTGTATGGAATTCATATTTTCTCAACAATAATGGAATGATTGGTAAAGACACAGATGGAGGCGGCAATATCCAAGGAGGCGCGGCAGATCGCCTCGGCATCGAGATCACTGTGACGGATCAGGGCCAGGGCCGCCGATTGGGCATACGGACCGCCGGAACCGATGGCCAGGACCCCGTTATCCGCCTCAATCACGTCACCCGTGCCGGTCAGGAGCAGGGAGTATTGACTGTCAACTGCCACCAGCATGGCCTCGAGCCTGCGCAACATCTTGTCTGTCCGCCACTCTTTAGCCAACTCTACTGACGCCCGCATCAGATTGCCGTTATACTGCTCCAGCTTCTGCTCCAGTTTATCGAAAAGGGTAAAGGCATCGGCAGTGGCCCCGGCAAAACCGGTGATAACCTTGTCATGATAGAGTCGACGCACCTTGCGGGCCTCATGTTTCATGATGGTATTGCCGAGTGAGACCTGACCGTCACCGGCAAGGGCCACCTGACCGTTATGGCGTACCGCCAGGATAGTTGTTGATCGTATTCTCATAGTATTATTTTCCAGATAGAAAGGTCTGTGAACCACAGATGGACACAGATGAACACGGATCATAAAAGAAAAAATCTGTGTCTATCTGTGTCCATCTGTGGTTCCTTCATTGTTTCTTGGCCATGGGATGGGCCTTGTCATACACCTCTGCCAGATGATCAAGGGTCAGATGGGTGTAGCGCTGGGTCGTCGACAGGCTGGCGTGCCCAAGCAGTTCCTGCACCGAGCGAAGATCCGCCCCCATCTCCAGCAGATGGGTGGCAAAAGAGTGGCGCAGGGCGTGCGGTGTCACCGTCTGCGGGATCCCTGCCCGCTCTCCATAGGCCCGAACCATTCGCTCGACGCTTCTCGTGGTCAGGCGGCTGCCGCGACTATTGAGGAACAGGGCCTCTTTCTCCAGCAGAAGACCACGGCTGGCCCGCTCCTCCATCAGGTGCTGTCGAACAGGCAACCATGCCTGAACAGCCTCCCTGGCGGGTCGTCCCACCGGCACCAGACGCTCCTTGTTTCCCTTGCCACGCACCGTAAGCATCTCAGTTTCAAAATCAAGGTGTTCGACATCGCGCGAAACAAGCTCAGCCACCCGCATGCCGGTAGAGTACAAGAGCTCCAGGATGGCACGATCACGTAAGGCAAAGCTGTCATTCTCGTTTGGCGTCTCCAAAAGTAAAAAAACCTCATCAACGGTCAGAAACACAGGGATCAACTGGGCAATCTTGGGCCCTGAAATCCCGACCAGCGGATCTGCCGCCACCACCTTCTGCCGCAGAAGATAGCGAAAAAAGGAGCGCAGGGCCGAAAGTTTCCTGGCAACCGTTGCCGCATTGTTTTTACCATGCAGGCTGACTACAAAGTGCCGAACAGTGGAGGCATCTATGGCCTGGACTGAGGCATCTGCTCCAATGGTTGCAACAAATTCAAGCAGATCATGCTGATAGCCGGCAATCGTATGCTGAGAATAGCCTTTTTCAACAGTCAGCCAGCGCAGAAAATCCTGAATCAACTCTTTCATACTATAATTAAGTTTTAAATTTTAGCTGTTTGGTGGTAAGATCATGCACCATGTCACTGCGTACGGCACTGACACTGAAGACAGAGTGACATGAAATTACCTTTTACTCAACCTTACACTATTCAAGCTTGGCACCTACCACCTCTTTCTTTATTATGGCAAAACAAACATTCGAGAATGCCCTGGCTCGCCTTGAACAGCTCACGGCAGAGCTGGAAGATGGAGATCTGAGTCTGGACAAGAGTCTCAAAAAATTTGATGAGGGAATCAAGCTCGCTGCCTTCTGCAACAGCAGTCTGAGCGAGGCAAGGGCCAAGGTTGAACTCCTGCTGAGCAAAGATGGTCAGCTTGAATCAGTTCCTTTTAACGAGATCGACAATGGAGATCAAGACTTATCTGAATGAGCAGAGGCGTGTCGTTGAAGACGCCCTCGAACGCTACATGCTCGGAATTGATGTGAGAAATGGCACCTTTGCCGCTCACATTGAGGCCATGCGCTACAGTCTCTTTGCCGGTGGGAAACGGATCCGCCCCATTCTCTGTCTGGCAGCAAGCCAGGCCATCGAGAAGCGGCCTGCTCCGGACCACGACCTGCTGCCAATCGCCTGCGCACTCGAATGTATCCATACCTATTCCCTGATCCATGACGATCTGCCGGCCATGGATAATGATGATCTGCGCAGGGGCAAGCCCACAAACCATATTCTCTATGGCGAGGCTGGGGCCATTCTCGCCGGAGACGGCCTGTTGACCTGGGCCTTTGACCTGCTCAGTGACTGGAAACAGGGCACACTGCTTCCTGAAAAACGACTGTCCATCATCCACACTATTGCCCGGGCCGCAGGTTCGCTCGGCATGGTGGGCGGCCAAGCACTTGACATTGCCAATGAAAAAAAGGAGTTTCCCTTTGAAACCCTGCGTACCATCCATCAGAGCAAGACCGGAGCCCTGATCACCGCCTCGATCCTTGCCGGAGCCATTGGCGCCGGGGCGGACCAGCCACAGCAGGAGGCCCTGACCAGATACGGTGAGCAGGTTGGACTCGCCTTCCAGATTGTTGATGACCTGCTCAATGTCACCGCCACCACAGAACAGCTTGGCAAGGCCGCCGGCAGCGATGCCGGCCGCGGCAAGGCTACCTATCCTGCTTTTTTCGGCATTGATGCCACCCGGGAAAAGGCCAGAGCGGCAATAGAAGAGGCCGAACGCGCCCTGACTCTCTTTGATGACAAGGCAGACCCTTTACGGGCCATTGCCCGATACATCTCCACCCGCTCACATTAAGAGACCTTTGAGCAGGCAGAAAAAAATTAGCGCCCTCAACTGTTAAAATTTAACACGATTCTTTCCGCAATGCTGACAAATCCTTATCCCGACCAGAAAAGCATCAGACTCAAGGATATCCACTCCCCGCAAGACCTGCGGACTCTTTCCGTCCCGGAGCTTGAGCTCATTGCCCGGGATATCCGGGAAGTCATCATCAATACCGTGGCCGAAACCGGTGGCCATCTGGCGCCCAGTCTCGGCGTCGTTGAGCTGACCCTGGCCCTGCACCATGTCTTCAATACCCCTAAGGACAAGCTGATCTGGGATGTCGGCCATCAATGCTATGCCCACAAACTTATCACCGGCAGACAGGCACAATTCTCCACCCTGCGCCAGTACAAGGGGATGAGCGGTTTTCCCAAATTTGAGGAAAGTGACTATGACGCTCTGGAAACCGGCCATGCCGGCACTTCCATCTCTGCCGCCCTCGGCATGTCTCTTGCCAA
>JANZPQ010000238.1:0-5962 GCA_038040945.1 Desulfobulbaceae bacterium
CTTTGCGATGACCAAAGAGCTCACTTTCCAGTAAATTTTCGACAAAAGAAACGCAATCCACCTTGATAAGCGGTTTGTCACGTCGTGAGCTCTCGGCATGGAGGGCCTCTGCAGCCAGTTCTTTGCCGGTCCCAGACTCGCCTGTGACGAGAACGGCAGTATCAACCTTTCCAATATTTTCGATCAGATTATATACCTCCTGCATGGCGGGACTTGAGCCCACATAGCCGTGAAAGCGGTTACGATTCTTGTTCATTTCCACAGGCTCGGCAATGGTCATATCCCTGGCTACGATGACAACACCCTGAAATTCTTCATCCTCACCCCGTAAAGGAGAGGCATTGAGACTGATCATCTTTGTTTTATGGTCAGGAGTATGACATTCTATGAGATGTTTTCTCACCTCCGTACCTTCCTGTAACACCTTACGAGCATCATCGAGACAGGCAAGACCCACCTCAATGGGGAGTTGATCCAAATCCAAGACGTCTTCCACACCTTTGGCTCTCAACCATTGTTTTGCTGTTTCATTGAGTTGAATAATCCGTAAATTGGCATCAACGGTAATAATCGCATCACTGACCGAACGAAAAATTGTCTCCAGGTATCGACGGTACTTTTCGTTTTCCTGCTGCAGACGTCTGGCTTTATTTTCAAGATACCAGTGAGTAAGGGCCTGTTTGGTAAAACGAAGAAGGGTCTCTTTATTCACTGGCTTGGATATATAATCAAAGGCATCATGCCTGACAGACTCGGTAGCAGATTCAAGATTTGGAAAGCCTGTAATCATCACAACGGGACATGCTACCCCTGACTCTCTGACTTTTCTGAGGAGATCTGTCCCGCGAGGCCCTATTAAAACGATATCAGAGATGATTAAGTCATATTCTGTTTGTCCAATCGCCTCCATGGCCTCGTCAAACGTTGCTACGGTTTTCACAAACTGATAGCCTTCGGCGGTCAGGAATATTTCAAAGGTCTGCCTGATAGACTCCTCATCATCTACAATGAGAATATTTGCAGAATATAAATCTTTTTCCATAATTTCAAGCTCCTGCCGGAAGATCAATGATCATTTCCGTATATTTTTCCAGGATTGAATTCATGCGCAGAACTCCACCATGATCTTTTATAATACCATAACTGATACTGAGCCCAAGGCCTGTTCCTTCGCCAGGGGGCTTAGTGGTAAAAAAAGGTTCAAAAATTCGCTCCAGGATTGACTGGGGCAGGCCGGTTCCGTAATCCTTCACAGTTATCCGGCAAACAGGGTGACCCCCATCCTTCTTCTCAAGACAGGATATTTCAATAATTTTCCTGGAATCAAAATCAGGGTATCGTGCATTCAAGGCATAACGGCTGTTACTGATGAGATTCAACAATACTTGCTGCAATTGTCTGAATTCAGCCACAATGAAGGATTTTTTACTCGGGAAGTCAGTCACTACCGTGATTCCGTCCTTCTGCAGTTGATGCTGGACCAGGGCAAGACTTGCATTGACAATTTCCACAGGATTGACGGGTTCTCGCTTACCACTGCCTGCCCGGGCGAAAGAGATCAAATTACGGGTAATAGAGGCTATTCGGTCTCCTTCTTTCATGATCTTCTGCACAATATCAATACCTGCAGGATCAAGATCGTACTTATCCAGAAGAATCTGGGCAAAGTTAATAATCCCGGTAATAGGATTGTTGACCTCATGGGCAACGCCGGCAGCAAGCTCACCGATAGCTGCAAGTTTGGCAGTCCGTATGGAATCCACCTTTCGAATCTCATCTCCTGTAAGTTCCCTGGCGATCAGCATAATTTTATCTATTTTGCCATCCTTCTCTTTAACAGGTGAGATAGCAAAAGAATATTCACCAAAGAGCCCGGGAAGGCGTGTTTCTTCCACTTTTGGACTACAGGTCTTAAGAAATTCTTCCAAAGGACATTTGATATGCGGCCACCGGCCACCATGAATAATCTTGCATATCCCCTGACCGACAACTTCATCCCTGGTTTTTCGGGCCGCCTGCAGGGTTGCTTCATTGGCCTCAATAAT
Source organism: Desulfobulbaceae bacterium (assembly GCA_038040945.1). GTDB lineage: Bacteria > Desulfobacterota > Desulfobulbia > Desulfobulbales > Desulfocapsaceae > UBA2270. The sequence goes on from JANZPQ010000238.1 coordinate 2,046, forward strand.
AATCCCATCCGGTCGGACCACCAGGACAGGATCCTGGATGCCGTTAAAGAGCTGCTCCCACGTTCCTGCGGGACACGTTTTTGGGGGGGGGAAGCAGTTATGGCCGGTTGTGTCTTTGACTAAACGACCTCTCTCCTTATTTTTTTTAATCTCCATAGTGCGTGCACAGCGGTAGAATTGAATTCAAAGTTTATTAAAAAAGTCTTGAATATCACCTTGTAAAGGTGTTGAAGCGATTAACTGTTTGCCTTACAATATCGGTAGCTTATGCAGGAAAACCTGTTGACCTGCTTCGGGGTTAACACTTCTCATGTAACATCAGTATGTTAATTGAAATTCTGATGTTTGCCATATTCTCTTAATTTTTATGCTGATATCTGTAACTATGAGAAAATATAGAACCATTTTCCTTGAATTGTAAAAAATTCTGAAATACTTTTCAACACCCTTCTTGTATCATACTTATCCGACAATCCAGAAATACTATATGAACAACTGTAAACATTTCCACTCAAGATGAACATTTTTTTCTCTGCTCTTTTTCCGGTCTATTTGGCAGGTACCGAACACTCCCTTCAGCGTATTCCTCTTGTCAGGAAAGAATTTTTACTCTAATGCTTTATTGAAAGTCATTTTTCTTTATGGAAATATCAGAATAAAGATTTCAGTTCTTTTGTAGGTGAAGCCTGCTTTGCAGACATTTACCTTTTTACTGTTCAGTCAAACAAAATCAGATGCAGAAAAGCCAGTCCGTTCCTTTTGCCATGACCGATACCAATATCTGCCACTGCAACTCTGACAGACCATACGCTGAGTGCTGTGAACCACTGCTTTCCGGTGACCATACTGCCCTCACTGCTGAAGCCCTGATGCGCTCACGCTACACCGCCTATGTGCTTCGAGATACCGGTTACCTGCTCAAGTCATGGCATCCCTCGACGAGACCCGATAAAATTGACCCTGCCGCCATCCCAGAATGGCATGGTCTTCATATTGTCCGTACTGAAAAAGGGAGGGAGTCTGACGACGAAGGTGTTGTAGAATTCAAGGCAACCTCGTTTTTCCAGAAAATTCCATGGCAACTTCACGAAGCCAGCCGTTTTGTGAAAGAGGACGGTCAATGGCTCTATGTCGATGGCGACATCAAAGCTGATTCTCCTCCTGTCGAAAGAAGGATGCCAAGGGTTGGCCGGAACGACCCCTGCCATTGTGGCAGCGGCAAGAAATTCAAGAAGTGCTGTGGACCTTGACTACTACTGAATGATTCCTACAGCGGTGTTTTGCCGGTTTTGAAGGAGGGGCAGATGGTAAATCCTTGACCCTGCCATAAATACTCCACATAAACTCTGCCTGGCTGCCAACACTTTTTCCCTGCCGGTGGAAACGTATTGAAATTGTCAAAGGTACCCATACAAGAACCTGCAACAGGAGCAGAAAGGCCCTGTTAAGAGGAATTCATTACTCACCGATTATTTTTACCAGCACCCTTTTCCTGCGTCCACCATCAAACTCACCATAGAATATCTGCTCCCATGTGCCGAAATCAAGCTGACCATCGGTAACAGCAACAACAACCTCCCGTCCCATGACCTGCCGCTTCAAATGGGCATCCGCGTTGTCTTCACCGCTGTTATGACGGTATTGACTGACAGGCTCGTGGGGGGCCAGCTTTTCGAGCCAGACATCATAATCGTGGTGCAAACCGGACTCGTCATCATTGATAAAGACCGATGCGGTGATGTGCATGGCGTTCACAAGGATCAAGCCCTCGGATATTCCACTCTCATGTAAGCATTCCTGAACTTGAGGGGTAATATTAATGAATGCTCTCCGTGAGGGTACGTTGAACCACAAGTCTTTACGATAAGATTTCATATACTCTTCATCACTTTTTGTATCATTAAGGCTGCACAAGCCATTTCCTGGCGTCATTTATATTGTCAAATATTCCGGCGGCAAAATGAATTCCTGCAAGGGAGTCACAGCAATAACCTCTTGCCGCTAACAACCTCTTGCCGCCTCCCTGCGGTCTGGAGCAGGCAACAAACTTTTCCACCTCCTCTTTTTCTATCAAGCAAGCTACCATTAAATCTCAAAAGAGACTCAACAAATAATGATTGACTTTCAAATTAGGACGATGAGATACTAACTATGATGAAACTCTGAAAAGTGACTTCTCCATCATCCATCTGCCAGTGCTGCAGCTTGTTATGATAACCATCAGAAAGGGGGTGTTGCTATGAAGCTGACAGGAATAACAACGATGTTCATTCTCCTTCTTCTCTTTTCTCCCTTTGTTTCCAAGGGGCAGGCGGCGAGTAGAGAGGGCGAGAAAACAGCTCCGGACCATCCATGGGCCCTCTCGCTCTACGGTGGAATCCATGCCAGCGACACCCTGCATGATATTATCTCGTTTGATGCCGACTATTCCGATGGCAACAATATCCTGGTCGCTGGCGTGGCTCGCGAGGTCTACCGCTACAGGCAAGAGCTGAGCTTCGAAATCGAAGGGCAGATCGGGAGGCATTACGGTGATGACGTGAGCCACTGGGAATTCGTGGCCCTGGGGCTGGGACGCTGGCACGCATTCCCATGGGACGATGTAGTCAACACGAGCATTGCGATAGGGGTTGGCGTCTCCGCCTATACCGAAATTTCAAATGTTGAAAGATACAGAAATGAGGAGGCCCAGCGCTGGCTGGGGCACCTGGCATTTGAACTGACCTTCGGACTGCCTCAACTTCCCCGCTGGGATCTGCTGATGCGCCTTCATCATCGCTCCGGAATGGGAAATGTGATCGGGGAAGGCTCATCTGAATATGTATGTATCGGTTTAAAGTACGCTTTCTAAGCTAACATACCGGAAACCCCTCTCTCCTCGAGGGTCACGGTGAAGTCGGAAAATCCAGTTTATTACATTGAAAGGAGACGCCCTGGCAAAAAAAATCCTTATCGTTGCCCTGCTGCTGGTCATGGCTTTCGGTGGCTGGCTCACCTACTATTTTTCCGACAAAGAGGTGATTAAACGCCAGCTTGCCGGGATTGCCATGGCGCTTGGCAAGGAGGGGCAGGAGACACCGATACAGATGGCGCTGAAGATGCGCGAGATCAAGAATATGCTGGCCAAGAGCTGTCTGGTGACCATCCCAGAAAGGGAATTTACCGAGGCCATGGAACAGGATCTGATTATCCATTACCTCATCTACCATCGCAACCGCTACTCCCTGCTCACCGTTGCCTTTGAAGATATGAATATTGACATTCCGGCCAAGGGGCAGGCCGCGGTGCAGAGCACAGTTCGTCTCCGGCTGCAGGATACACCCCAGGCAGAATCTGTTGAAGAGAGCCACCAGGTAGAGTTCTCCCTGGCCAAGGGCGATAAAAAATGGCTGTTCCATACGGTCACGATGCCGGAGGCGATGGTGAAGTAGTGAAGTAGGGACATGGATATTAGCAGCCACCGCGGCAATAAAAAGCGTCCGACCGGTTACTCCATGACCATCACCCCAAAGGAGACTCGCATGGAACCCATCTGGCTGAAACATTACCCCCGAGGAATCCCGGCGGAAATTGATATCCACCGCTTTGCTTCACTCAAGGAAATGCTGGAACAGTGTTGCGAAAAGTTCCGCGATCGTCCTGCCTTCACCAATATGGGAGTCACCCTGAGCTATGACGAGATCGACCGCCTCTCCCGTAATTTTGCTGCCTACCTGCAGCAGGGGCTCGGCCTGCAGAAGGGTGAACGCGTGGCCATCATGCTGCCCAATCTGCTGCAATATCCGGTAGCGCTGTTCGGTGCCTTGCGGGTGGGCCTGGTGGTGGTAGGCGTCAACCCCCTCTACACCGCGCGCGAGTTGCAGCGCCAGCTGGCCGACTCCGGGGCGGCGGCCATCGTGGTGCTGGAGAATTTCGCG
>JANZPQ010000239.1:0-3963 GCA_038040945.1 Desulfobulbaceae bacterium
ACAGATGCCAAAAAGCTGATCTTGCAGGTGGGGCATCTTGAGCGTTTTAATCCAGCGGTTCAGGCCATGGAAAAATTTTTGACCGTCCCCGTCTTTATTGAGAGTACCAGGATCTCGACCTTCAAGAATCGTGGCGTCGATGTGGACGTGGTTCTTGATCTTATGATCCATGATATAGATATTATTCTCAGTATCGTTCATTCACCCCTGCAATCCATTCAAACCGTGGGTGCCCCGGTGGTGACCGATACCACTGATATTGCCAATGCCCGTCTTGTCTTTGAGAATGGGGCCACTGCCACTGTGACGGCAAGCCGGATCGCCCGAACCAACATCCGTAAAATGCGGATATTTCAACCTGGTTCCTATATCAATGTGGATTTTGCCAACAGAAAGGTGATGACCATTCACCTGACTGATGATATTCAAGAAAATGGTGCTCCCGGGCAGAATGCCCAGGTCGTTTCTTTTCCTGCAAGTGATGCCCTGAAGGATGAGATAGCCCATTTTGTCAAAAGTGTCCGAGATAGAAGCGAGCCCCTGGTCTCCGGACGGTCAGGACGTCGCGCCCTTGAGGTGGCCCTCCAGGTGATAGAACAGATCCGGCAGAACCAGAATCTTGAAGTGTATCAGCAGGTTAACGCAGCCCTGAAAAAGAGATAACTCGCTATGAATTTTGAAAACATCCATGCATTGCCTAAGAAAGTAATGATCATAGCCGGAGAGGCCTCTGGTGATCTCCATGGTTCCCGTCTGGTACAGGCCATGCATCAGCAAGAGCCAGGGCTTTCCTTTTGCGGTATGGGTTCACGGGAAATGGCGGCTGCAGGCGTCGAGATTCTTTTTGATGCCAGCAAGATTGCGGTGGTGGGTCTGGTCGAGGTGCTGACCCATTTTCCTGACATATTTGCCGCCCTGAAGATACTGAAAAAACGAATGCGGGATGATCCCCCGGACCTGCTTATTTTGATCGATTTTCCTGATTTTAATCTGATGCTGGCCAAAAAGGCAAAAAAACTGGGCATCCCTGTCTTTTACTAAATCAGCCCGCAAGTATGGGCTTGGCGGACAGGGCGGGTGAAGACCATCGGTCAGTTGATTGATACCATGGGGGTGATTCTTCCCTTTGAGGAGTCCTTTTACCGCAGCCGCGGGGTTACGGCCCATTATGTGGGGCACCCCTTGCTCGATTCGGTCAAGGTGACTACAGACCGAGAGTCCTTCTGCCGGAAGCATGCGATTAACCCGGAGCATAAGCTGGTAGGCCTTCTTCCCGGCAGTCGCAGGAAAGAGATCTCGGCACTGCTCCCTGATCTCCTGGCCGCTGCCAAACGTCTGGTGGGAAAATATGAACATGAATTCGTCTTTCTCCTGCCTGTCGCCTCAACCATCTCGGAAGAGGAGTTGTGGAACAATGGCCTGGGTGACTATTCGGAATTGATCAATATCAAACTGATCCGCGAGGATCGTTATGACATGATGGCCGCCTGTGATGCTGCTGTCGCGGCCTCAGGCACTGTTACCCTCGAGCTTGCCATCCTTGGTGTCCCCATGGTGGTGGTTTACAGATTGTCTCCCCAGACTTATCTTCTAGGAAGATTGCTTGCTAAACATATGCAATTTTTTTCCCTGGTCAATCTGATTGCTGAACGGTCGGTTGTGAGCGAGCTTTTACAGGAAGAGGTCAATCCCGGGACGATTGAGGCGGAACTTGCCCGTCTCCTCTTTGATGACAATACCCGCAACGAGATGCGGATGGGGCTGGCTGAGGTTCTCTCTAAACTCGGTCAGCCTGGCGCTTCTCATCAGGCTGCCGACCTTGCCTTTAAACTCCTTGACCGGAAAAAAGAATGTCTCGTGAAGAATACGTGAAAAATTCGTGAAAAATACGTGAAAAAGGAGACTTTATGAAAACAGAATATGTGTTGAAGATGCTGGTACTCTGGATGGCGATTTTTCTACCTGTCCAGGCTGGCGCTGAAGACCTTGGCGCCTTGCGATTGAGTCAGATGAAGGGCGATATCCAGATCCAGTCCAAGGGCTTGGCGGAGTGGAACCCGGCTGCCATAAATCTTCCGCTTCGGGCAGGAGACCGATTATGGGTGCCGCAAAAAGCGTGGGCTCAGGTGGAGACGCGAGATGGAAGTGTTGTCAGGATTGATGCGGGCAGCTCATTGGAAATCCTTGCGGTAGAGGAGGATTCTCTGCAACTGTATCTCAGTCAGGGGCAGGCGTATCTGAATTTCAGGCGGGAAAGGGACTCCATGCTCCAGATGGATACCCCGGTTTCCTCAATCAGGATGTATGACAGCTCAACCCTCAACGTTGCCCTTGTCAAAAATGGAAATACCGAAATTTCCGTCTTTCGGGGCTCTGTGTACGCGGAAAACAGGAGTGGTGAAGTCCGGGTTGCAGCCGGTAAGATGCTCTCCATGGATGATGGTTTACCCTCGCTTATGTCTCTCGGTCCTCCCAGCAACTGGGAGAAGTGGAACAGGGAGTGGGATGATTCCCTGGTTGATGAAGAGGACAGCGAACAATATCTTCCGCAGGAACTGGCCGGATATGAGCGGGATCTGAGCAGGAATGGCAGGTGGGTTCAGACCCCTGAATATGGACATGTCTGGACTCCAACTACCCATATCTCTGTAGATTGGGCCCCTTATCGGCAGGGCAGGTGGGTGTGGGTTGGTAATGATTACGTCTGGATTGCGCGTGAACCCTGGGGATGGGCGCCGTATCATTACGGTCGCTGGTCTTATATTTCTTTTTATGGCTGGTGCTGGGTTCCACCACGGCGTAACGAAGTATTTTGGGGTCCTGGCTATGTCAGTTGGGTTTCAACAGCAAATACTGTTGCCTGGGTACCGCTTGCGCCTGCCGAAACTTATTACGGCCATGGCTATTATGGCCCCCATAGTGTCAACATTACTAATATTAATATTACAAACTATAACGTGGTGTCCGGCAGAAGTTATCGGAATGTTCATGTGCAGAATGCGGTCACAGTGGTTCACCGGGACACCTTCTTGAGAGGTCAACATCGGGATGTCGGACAGAGGGAAAATCCTTTCTTGCGGGAACGGGTAAATATTGGTCGGCCCAGGATTGAGCCTGAGCGAATGACCATGATGCCGATTATCAGGGATATCCCCAAGGAACACAAACCGCCCGTGCAGCTCAGGACAATCCAGGGACGGACAGAGAATGGAGAAAGACGTATTGTCAGAGAGCGTGACCGTTCGGTTTTTACGCCTACGGCGGCGCCGCAACCATTGACACCAACAATCAGGATGAATCCTGATACTATAAAAAAGGGTGAGTCACGATAAAGAAGGGAGGTTGATGGCCGGCAACAGGTCCAGGATGATGCTGCTACGCCGCGACAAGTGAGAGACAGACTTAATACCAACAGGAGTACTCGGGATGCAAACCTGTCTGCTCCTGAAGAATCACAGGTTGTGCCGACGCCTGCGGTGGAACAACCTGCTTTGAGAGAAGAAGAGGCGGCGCCCGCAAATCGTGGTCGACAACAGGTCCGGGAAGATATCGCTCCGCCGGAACAGGTGAGGGAAAGACCGACCAGCAGCAGGGATAGAAGTCGAGAGGCAATTCAACCTCCCCCTGAAAGTCAGCAAATGATGCCACCACCTGCTGCACCAGTTCCAGCTGAGGAGCAACCGGCTATAAGAGAAGAAGAGGGGGCGCCCGCAAATCGTGGTCGACAACAGGTCCAGGAAGATATCGCTCCGCCGGAACAAGTGAGAGAAAGACCGACCAGCAGCAGGAATAATAGTCGGGAGGCGATGCAACCTCCCCCAGAAAGGCAACAAATGATGCCACCCCCTGCTGCACCAGTTCCAGTTGAGGCACAACCTGCTTTAAGAGAAGAAGATGCTGCGCCCGCAACTCGTGGTCGACAACAGGTCCGGGAAGATAACGCTCCGCCGGAACAAGTGAGGG
>JANZPQ010000240.1:0-7128 GCA_038040945.1 Desulfobulbaceae bacterium
ATCGGTATCATCGACACCAGCAGTTTTCTTCAACTCGGCAACAGCTGCCTTGTCATCCGGGGTACAGGTTGGGGACTTGAAATTCACTGTATCACTGAGAATAGCGGCAAGCATTCCGCCGGCAATATCCTTAGGAATAGCAACGCCGGCATCCTTGAACATCTTGTGCAGGACAGTACCGGTGCAGCCCACAGGCTCGGCACGGAACAGGATAGGCTGATTGGTGGTGATGTCACCAATCTTATGATGGTCAACAATAGCAACCACCTCGGCAGAGGTGATATTGGCCGGGGCCTGACCGATATCGCTGAAGTCCACCAGGGCAACTTTCAGACCGGCAGCATCCATCATTGTCTCAGGAGCAGCAAGACCAAAGCGTTTCAGAACCACTTTTGACTCTGGATTGAGTTTATCGGCATCGATCTGCATGCAGGCCTTTGCTGGTTGACCTTGGGCATTGAGAAGCGCGGCAAAAGCAATGGCTGCGGTTACTGAATCGGTATCAGGGTTAGAGTGACCTACTACACAAATTGTCATCGGGGTTTTCCTCCATACTAATGAGTTATTTTAATCGACCAGAACGGACGATTTCCTATACTGCCTATTATCTACATATACAAAATTCATATTTTCTTTTTTTACACTATTTTGTCGCCACAATAGTGCCTTCGCTATAGGGAGTCAAGCAGAAAAAATGAGAAAAAAATCTCTCCTACAATGCCACCTAACTACCACCCTGTCAACAAAAGCTTCGTGACTTTAGACGGTCACTCAAGTATATTAAATTTGTAAAAATTAGAAGGTGTCACCAAAGCACTTCTGTACTCCTGATGTTTTTTATCTTGCTACAAACAGCTTCACAAAAACCCGATTTTTCCTTCAAACCATAGGTCCCGGTATGAATCAAAAAGCCAACCGAACCAGGTCTCTGCTTTTTCCTGCTTTTGTATTGATACTCCTGGCAACAGGCATTCTCTGGTTTTTCTTCAGCCGAGACACCTTACAACGTCCACCACAATCACCCGCCCTTTCTGAAGGATTACAAGCTGATCCAGCATCCGTCTTTTCTCCTAAGCTAACAGAACCACCCGCTTCATCCCTTCTTCCCGAAGAGGCATTCGTATATGAAGCGCCTGGCGACCTGAAGGAACAAGTGGAATCCAGCCCCCTGCCAACCCTTCCAGACAAAGAGCAGCTGCCCCTGGCCGCTCGGAAGATCCATGCCTTCTACCAATATCTTGATCAGCAGGAATACATCCTGGCCTATCACCTGGATGCCCCAAGCCATATCTACTTTACCAGACTGATACAAAAATTACTGGACACCCCGCCAATTGTCATCCGTGAAACCGATGACCTCTTAACCATTCTCAAGAACAGCGCCCATCTGTTCCGGGTTCTTGGCAAAGACAACATTCTTCTTTTGAAAGAAATCCTCACTCGTGAAAAAGACAAGATTGAAGAGGTGGTGGTCAACTACTCCCTCCTGATCGAGCAGCCAAATTCTCTGGTCAATGAGTTATCTCTCAAAGCCCCAGACAACGGCATGTACGAATATGCCTGTTTCTTTCTCAACACCATGGGGGGAAAGTTGTATCTTTCCAGAAGAGATTCTCTCTCACGAATGCTGGTCAATTATTATGCCCTCCTGATCGTCGACCAGGCAAATATAAAAGAAAAAAACAGACACGGCCTCCAACTCCAGCCCTCAATCGACTTATTGACCGCAGAAATGGAAATTGGCGGCAATCAACTGCACTATAAAGAGGCCTACCTCGACAGGTTGTACGATCTGAAAGAAAAATATCAATAAACCTGCTCATGGCAAGGAATCATTAACATGGACATCTGGTACATTGCGCTGAATGGTCAGCAGCAGGGCCCTTTCAGTCAGGCCCGGATTCAACAAGGACTGGCCACGGGAGTTTACAGCAGCGAGACACTGGTCTGGCGTCAGGGTTTTACCAACTGGATACCCATTGGACAGGCACCGGAACTCCATCAGCCCGCCTCGACGCCCACTCCTCCCCCGAGTTTCAGCGCCATACAGGCCCATGTGATCGATTACCAGATCCATGGCAATGAGATGCAATTTGTGGAGGTTGAACTTGACCCGCAGGAGAGTGTCATCGCCGAGGCCGGGGCCATGATGTATATGTCGGACGGCATCCAGATGGAAACGATCTTTGGTGATGGCAGCCGCAGTTCAGAGGGCAGCGGCTTTATGAACAAGATGCTGGGGGCCGGCAAACGGCTCATTACCGGCGAGAGCCTATTCACCACGGTTTTCACCTTTATGGGCCGCGGCAAAGGGAAGGTGGCCTTTGCCGCCCCTTATCCCGGAAAAATCATCCCTCTTGAACTAAAAAATTATAACGGCAAGCTTATCTGTCAGAAATCCGCCTTTCTCTGTGCAGCCAAAGGTGTGGCCTTAGGCATCGCCTTCCAGAAGAAAATCGGCGTTGCCCTCTTTGGCGGGGAAGGTTTTATCATGCAGAAGCTGGAGGGTGACGGTCTCATCTTTGTCCATGCCGGCGGCACCATTATCGAAAAAGAACTGCAGGCAGGCGAAACCCTGAGGGTCGATACCGGCTGCCTGGTCGCTCTCACCCAAGCGGTACAGTATGATATCGAATTTGTGGGTGGAGTAAAATCAGCCATCTTCGGTGGGGAAGGATTCTTCTTTGCCACCCTGCGGGGTCCGGGTCACGTCTGGCTGCAATCCCTGCCTTTTTCACGCCTGGCAGGCCGTATCCATGAAGCAGCGCCGCAGACCAACACCGGCTATTCCAGCAAGGGCGAAGGATCTGTGCTTGGCGCCCTCGGCAATCTTTTGCAAAAATGATGAAAAGGATTCAGGTAATAGCTATTCAGTAACAGCTGTTAAGCCGTCGTAACAAAATAACTTGGACTCTTTTTGCTTCAAGAACGGTACAAGGGGCCGTAAAGAAATGGATAAAAAGTATAAGTTATTTCTTAACGGCCCCTAATCCTCAGCTTCAATGCAACGGTGGAGGGACAGCTGCTGTGGCAGCAGCAGCAGCGGGAACGCCATAGCCTGGATGTGAAGAGTGTGGTGACGTCTGAGGAGAAAAAGAAGGCGGGTTTGCATTTTTCTTACTCTTTAATATCTCATAGGCGCCAACACCAAGGCCAATGGCGGTCATAAGCCCTTTCCCTGACAACAGCGTTGAGCTCAGGGAATGCATTTTACCGCCCCCCTTGTTTTTTTTATGTTTCTTACTCCCACGGCCGGAACCGACCATCTCGGCCATTACCTTGCCCAACAACTGCTCCGCATTAAACATTGTCTTCACTCCCTCTACCGGCCAAGAAGCCGGATTTTCTGTTATAGTTGTTGAATTAGTATTTATTATCTGAATCGCCACCACACCAGTACTTACTTGCGACCCTGCTTCCATTTCCACGGAGGCACAAGAGTATCACCTTGCCATAACCCACGCCTGGTCATTCTAGCCTCTTTTTCCAACTGGCGCCACTCCCGGCAAATCGGTTCCTTGCAATAATAGATATGCACCCAGGCCAGCCCCTCCCTGAGCAGTTCCTCGTTGAGGGTATGCCCTCCTACCTTGACCACCGCTACCAGACGACCATATTTATCCCAGGCCTTGGGCTGCAGCTCTACCCTTCTCCCCTGCACACGAGCCCTTGTAAAGGCCAGGGCCTTATGAGAAAACTCCTGCTGCCACTCCGGGGTATCTATCCCCCAGAGACGGACACGCAGCGTCTTCCCCTGGTGGATCACCTCCAGACTATCACCATCAACGACCTTCATGACACGGGCGGAGAAGAGCTCATTCGAAGGTGTGGCTGCCAGGCATGACCCATCTCCATGAATCAGAAAGAGGCAACAGAGCAGAGAAAAAAGGCTCTGGAGCCACAGGCGGCTCCCCTGTTTTTCACACCCCACTGGCGGCTCGTTATTCGTACAGAAGAAAGGTGGCATCTTATTTCTCTTTTTGCTATGACCAAAAAATTGTTCGGTTATCGAGGAGATGCACCAGGCCCCGACCATACCCTCCAGTGAATCATCCGGCAGCATAATCAAGGTGCCGCCAAGACGAATGGCATCTTTCAGCTCAAGCAGGAGACAGCCCAGCCCCTGGACATCACCAGTAACATCAACCTTGGCCAGCACCTGTTTTCCCGCTAACTCCTCAAGCCTTGTTTCGTAACGAATCTTAAGGTTTTTTCATTTCCTGCCGAGAGAGAGAAGTATGAATCCAATCGCCCCCCTCTCACCCTCCCATGTCCTCTCATAGAGACATTAACACCCTCGAGCCGTCAGGCATTAGAGGCATTTTTGAGCCTGCAGCAGAGTCCTTTCAGCGGCAAAGAGGGGGGGCGATCTCTTGCGACAGATGGTGGACGGCCTTGGCCTGCAGTTAGAAGCGTAACTGGTCAGGGGCCTGAAAGAGGACGGAACCGGCTCACTCAAATCGGCACTTCTGGAGCTGGTTCATCTCTTTAAAGAAGCAGACAAGGTCGGAGAAACAGCAAAATCCATTCTCTCCACCATCGAGAATTTCCAGCTAAGCCAACTGTGCCTGGACCAGGAAAAGACCTTGATCCTCCCCTTGCCATTGCCCTTTCTCGATCAAGACTATCTCCTCATCGATCAGACACAGGGCCAGGAGACAGACGGTCATGAGATGAAGAAGCAGCTTCATTTTTCCCTGCATCTTGCCTTGAGCGGCCGGGGAGATATCACGGTCGAATTTCTCCAGACTGATGACGGCTTATGGATGCGCTTCAACTGTGATTCTCAGGAGAAGGCCGATTTTGTCAGTCAGTTCAGTGACGACCTCAAGCAGCAGTTGGCGGATCTCCCTCTCCAGGGCCTCTCCTTTTCAGGAACGGCAAACGAGCCCGGCGCAGATCTGATCAGACTGTTAGTGCCGGCCGGGCAATCACTTCTGAACACAAAGGTGTAACATGGCAGAGCGACAAGGAGTGGATAAAGACGTTGCCAGCCATCATTTACGACGCCGACAAAGGGAGCGCGCCACGGATTGCAGCGTCCGGCAAAGGAGAGATTGCCAGAAAAATCATCGAAACCGCCAGAGAGGCCGGTGTTTACATCCAGGAAGACCCTGATCTCGTTGAGCTGCTGGCCAAGATTCCCCTGGGGCAGGAAATCCCTACCGAACTCTACCGCACCGTGGCCGAGGTAGAGGTACTGGCCTTTGTCTATAAGGTGAACGAACAGTTCAAGAACAAGCTCAAGGGCTGAGAGAAAAAATTGACTATCCTCCGGTTCCCATACAGAGCGCCGGAAAGTCTTTGAGGCTCTTCCTGGGAAACCTTCACGCGGATACTGAACTACAAACCCGAAACAAGCTACCGTTCCTGACCATCGAGGGCCCTGGCCTCATCAATCAGCATCACCGGAATATCATCACGAATCTCGTACACCAGTCGGCATTTTTCACAGACCAGACCATCAGCCGTCTCGGTGAGTCTAACCGGCCCCTTGCACTGGGGACAGGCCAGGATCTCAAGTAGATCTTTATTCAACATTTATTTTTTCCCTCCAATTATTCCATCCGCCAGATAGCCATCACCTCACACAGAGGCTCCTATTTTCATTTGAATTCTAGCACAGTCAAACCTATATTTCATCTTGAAAGCAGATTGATCCCTTCCTGTATGGACTGTTCTCTTGAGACATGGTACATTTGTATTATCTCGCCATTCAACAGAAAAGGACAAAAAACATGACAACACAAGTCGGCTTTATTGGCGGAGGCCAGATGGGTGAGGCCCTGATTCGAGGCATTATCCAGTCCGGGCTCTATACGGCAGATACCATCCTCGTAGCCGAACCTGACAGTGCCAGGCGCGCCTATCTCACCGAGACCTATCAGATACAAGCCTTTGACAGCGGGGCCCCGATCTGGAAATCGTGTACCACCGTGATCCTGGCGGTAAAACCCCAGGTCATGGGTTCGCTTCTCACCGCGGCACAGGAGCTGATCAGCGCCGAGCACCTGATTATCTCCATTGCTGCCGGACTGCCCATTTCTTTTTTCGAAGGGCATCTCCCCGGCCGGCAATGCAAGATCATCCGCGTCATGCCCAATACCCCGGCCCTCGTCCTCGAAGGCGCCTCCGCACTCAGCGGCAACACACATGTAACACCAGGAGAAATGAGTCTCGCCAAATCCCTGTTTGATGCAGTGGGTGTGGCCGTCATCCTCGAAGAGAAGTATCTGGATGCGGTCACCGGACTCAGTGGTTCAGGGCCGGCCTATGTCTTCACCTTCATCGAAGGGATGATTGATGCCGGGATCAAAACCGGCCTGGCAAGAGGGGTGGCCGAGACCCTTGCCATTCAGACCGTACTTGGTTCGGTCAAACTGATGCAGGAGAGCAACAAACATCCAGCCGTCCTCCGGGCCATGGTCACCTCTCCGGGAGGCACCACCATCGAGGCCCAGCATGTCCTGGAAAGGGCAGGATTCAAGGGAATCATTATGGACGCCATTGAGGCCGCAACCAATCGTTCCATCGAGCTTGGAAGAAAATAAGATGGCGACCCCTCTTATTCCCTTTCGCACCGTCTCTGATTTTTCTGTCCGCCGGGCTGGCATTATCAGCAAAAAAGATCATGGGCCGGCCGACATCTATGCCGCCATGCTCTGTGACTGGCTGCAGGAGAAGGGGATTACGGCCACGCTGAATCAGATTGATCCTGATCTTGACATCCTGATTATCGTGGGCGGGGATGGCACTTTGCTCCATGTGGCAGACCAGGCGGCACGTCACTCCATTCCGGTGATCGGCATCAATCTGGGTAGGCTGGGATTTTTGACTGAGTTGACAGAACCTGAAGCGATACAGGCACTCGAAGAGATCATTACCGGCGCCGTGACCGTTGAAAACAGGATGATGCTCAAGGCCCGCATCATTGGAGAAGATCAGCCGACAGAATATCGGTATGCCTTAAACGAAGTGGTGATCAGCAAAGGAACACTCGACCGGGTACTGCAGCTCTCCACCAGGGCGAATGCGGAATATATCACCACCTACAAGGCAGACGGCCTGATTTTCTCGACCCCTACCGGTTCCACCGCCTACAATCTCTCGGCCGGCGGCCCGCTGGTC
>JANZPQ010000241.1:0-4160 GCA_038040945.1 Desulfobulbaceae bacterium
TGTTGACCCTGAAAACAACAATTAATTATATTGTTGCAATTTATTAGTAAAAAAAGGTAGAATGGGACATTTTACACCCTTTCACTATAAAATTTCAAGAAAACAATCACACAACACATATGCAGTGCGAAAGACTAGTAAAGATGATTAAAGCGTGGTATCTCCATGTCCGTGATGAAACCATGGCTCCGGCCCGTATGGTTGCTTTTATGGAGGAACATACTGATAGCTGCGAAATCTGCCAGCAAGACCCTGAGCTCAGGAAAGAAATCGCAAAGATAACCGAAATGGTGCTCCCCGAGTCTAAAATTCCTAAAGCTGTCCGTCAACAAAAGATTCAGGAAGAAGCCGCCGTCGTAGATGACGAAGTCGAGGAGAGTACAGATTCGGAGGAAGTCGAGGATGTCGACCCGGATGAAGAAGATGAGGAAGAACTCCTTTAAACCTTCCCAATAGTATCCCTCACGACAAGAGAACAGGATTAAGTTAAGGCCCGCGCCTCTCCGAAAAACTGTTGGGTTATTTTACCTGCAGTGTCAGGCCACGACCTACGCTTGCCACTCTGTCATCTTGGCTTCAATAAATGCATTAACTGTAGCCTGCTCTTTATCACCTTTGCCTTCCACCATCATCGGCTGACCAAAAGAAAAATATGCCGTCTTGTCCACATCAAACTTCCCAAAATCTTTAAATCTTTTGCCGTTCCTCCATCCATCAGTCTTCAGGGCCAGGGGGACAATGGGAACCTTGGCTTTCTTTGCCAGCTTGACAGCAATGGAACTCATCTGCTTCGGATCAAAACTGTGGGACCTGGTTGTTTGAGGGAATACGATGATCGATGTGCCTTTCCCCAGTCGATCAACACCTTCATTCATAACTGTTTGAAAATCCTGCCTGGGATTGGTCCTGGTTACGGCAATTGGATTTCGCGAACACATAACATGTTTGAAGATCGGATACGAAAGAAGGCTCTCTTTTACCACAAAAGTCACGTTCCTTATCGGCTGAAGCATCACGGGCAGGAGTAAGGTTTCCATCATGCTCATGTGGTTTCCTACTATAACAACAGGGCCATTTTCGCGGGCTATGTTCTCAATGCCGGAAATATCGACACAAATACCTGCATTTTCAAGCTTCTGCAGGACTTCATTACTACTCTCCAGCCAATTTGTCCCATCGTACTCTCCCCTTTGAGCATGCCTGCTCGCCCGAAAAACTATCCAAAAGAGATGAAAGTAAAACACAAGAGATGGGTACAACCTTGCAAGGAAAGGGCCTTTCTGGTCTTGTGACCTGTAGGCTCCGTTAGTGTATTGTATTTTATGCATTATGGTACAAGTTTGAGTGAGGAAAAATGATGGTTCGAATATGTTATCAACACTTTGAAAATAGCACGAAAAGGGCTTTCTTATCAAGCAGATTCCTCACTCATTGGGCACCTTCACCCACACTGCCAGGTTGAGCGCAAAGAATTAGAGATCAAGACAAACCCATGATATCGTGAAGCTCCCGCACCCTGCCGGCAATATCAGGGGCTCCAACAATTTCGGTGACCAAACATATACTAGTTGCTCCTTTCTGTGCTATCTTGTCTATATTGTGCATTTTAATACCTCCGATGGCAACAGAGGGTAATGTTATATTTTCAATAACATAGTCAAGATATTCAAGACCTACAGGATCACAGACATCATCTTTAGTCTGGGTTGCAAAGATCGGCCCGACCCCAATATAATCGGCTCCAACCTTAACCGCATCCTGCGCCTGGTTGGGAGAGTGGGTTGAAAGGCCAACAATTTTATCTTTGCCAAGTAACTTTTTGACCTCAGGGACCGGCAGGTCATCCTGACCAACATGAACACCATCAGCATCAACCAGTAAAGCCACATCAACGTAGTCATTGACTATGAAGATCACCCCTGCCTGCCGGGTAATATCCCGAATCTGTCGACATTCTTTCAAAATTTCGGCGGAGCTTTTATAGTCTTTTTTCTCGCGATACTGGATTATTTTAATTCCACCTGCAATCATCTGCTCGACGACTTCTATATTGGTGCGTCCACAGGAGAATTTTTCGGCTGTTATTCCGTACAACCCAGTTGGTAAAGATATTCTCACCGCTTCATGATCATTCATGATATCCTCCTTTTCTCAATACAAGATCAGCCATCATGGCAGAGACAACAGAAATTTTCGGACTATACAGCGGAGCTGCCTTGAAATCCGTCTGAAAATCACCGACAATAGTGCAGTTTCCCAGTTGCCTGACTTCTATTCCTTCAATTGAGACGCCTGCAATCCCAGAAGCCGAAATAATCGGCAGCTCCCGGCCGACAAACATTTCGATCAACAACTTTTTACTTTCCTCTTCGTCAAAACCTTCGACCAGGATATCGCAATCCTGAAAGGTTTCTGCCATATTTCCAGAGTCCAGCCGCAATCTTAACGCTTCAATCTCTGCTCCCGGCGCTATTTTCAAAAGATTTTCCTGCAACATATCGACTTTGAATTCTCCAATCTGATCAACAAAGTAAAACTGTCTGTTCAAATTGGAATGCTCAACTTTGTCAAAATCGACAATCTTTAATGATGTGCAACCAGCACGTACCAGATTGACAGCCACATTCGAACCTATGCCACCAACCCCGGCCATTCCAACTTTCATCAGATCATATCCCAATCTTTATATACCGGTTGATAGCCGGCGGTCCGTATTGCCTGAACAACTTCATCGACACTCCGCTCATCAGTGATTTCAAACTGCGGCGTCCCGGTCTCTTCCTGTTCGGTATAACCACCTACACCAGTGCAAGACCCCGCAGAAAAACGAGTGGTTCCAAGCCGAATCAGGTTATCGCGAAAAGCTGCGCGCTCCCTTGTCGATACATTTATTCCGGCTCGGGGTAAAAAACAGCGCAGGGCAGTCATAAATTGGACAAAGGTGGTATCGTCTGCAACAAATTCCGGGCTGTAATCACCTTCAGCAGGGTTCATTCGTGGCAGAGAAAGGCTCACCTCTGTCTCAAGATAGGTTGCCTCAAGGTATCTGGCATGCAGCCCACTGAAAAACAGTTCACTGCGTGGTTCTCCAAGGCCGATCAACGGTCCAATATTGACCATCCGCAATCCGGCCTGTGCGCCCCGTTCAGGGGCATCCAGTCGATAACGATAATCGGTCTTTCTCCCGGCTTTGTGTACCAACCCATAACGGGCCTCATCATACGCTTCCTGATACACTGTCAGACCGTCTACTCCTGCAATTTTCAGGCGGTGATACTCCTCCACATCAAGAGGGAAAATTTCAATGGATACTGACGAGAAATACCCTTTCAGTAGCTGAACGGCATCTTCGAGATAGTCGATTGAGGTCACAGCAGGTGCCTCACCGGTGAGCAGAAGCAGGTGTCTCATGCCGGTGACTGCAATGGCCTTGGCCTCAATCTCAATTTCAGCAAGACTCAGTTTCTTCCGTTTGATCTTATTGCCCCGATGAAAGCCACAGTAGACACATTCATTTGAACAAAAATTCGATATATACAGTGGAATATAGAGCCCAATGGTGCGACCGAAATACTGCACAGTCAGGTCATGGGCCTTCCTGGCCATAGGTTCTAAAAAATCAATGGCCGCAGGACTTAAAAGGGTCAGAAAGTCTTGTTCGGAAAGCCGGTCTGCTGCCAATGCAGCCTCAACCTGTTCCGGTGTTACCCCTGCAAAAAATTGCTGAAAATCAAAATCCCTGTACTGCTCAATTATTGTATAAAAGGACACTCTTTTGCTACTCCTTCAATTCAGAAAGCCGGTCAGGGGCGATGATGCCTGGGCGGTCTTACTCTGCTTGCCAATTTTTGCTATATATGCCAATCTTCCGGCACGAACAGCAAGGGAAAACGCCAGTCCCATCTGCACCGGATCTTCAGCTGTGGCAATAGCGGTATTGACCAGAACGGCGTCGGCTCCCATTTCCATCGCCTCGGCTGCGTGTGAAGGTTGCCCGATACCAGCATCGACAATCACTGGAACCTTACAGATTTCAATCAGCATAGCGATCAACTCCCTTGTTTCAAGCCCCCTGTTGGTCCCTATTGGGGCACCAAGGGGCATAACGGCTGCAGCCCCTGCATCTTCAAGCTTTTTGGCAAGGGTCAAATCAGGAAGAA
>JANZPQ010000242.1:0-4340 GCA_038040945.1 Desulfobulbaceae bacterium
GTCGATGATCGCCCCGGCACAGCCATTACCGCTGTTGACCACAAGTTTCAGGGGTTTGAGCGTGGCCTTATCCACATAGCCAAGGAGATGTCTGAGATAACCCTCCTTGCCGGAGACGCTGCTCCGTCTGCCTGGAGTCGCTGACAATTCCGGCAACTGGCCGCTGACAATCATCTCCGCCATCTTCTTCAGCCCCGACTCACCGGTCACCGGCCGGGCCCCGACGGTCACCAGCTTCATGCCGTTATAATCGGCCGGATTATGCGAGGCAGTGACCACGATGCCGCCATCCACCCCCTCCTGCTCGAGACTGAAGGCGGCGTGATAGATCTCCTCGGTGCCGCACAGACCCAGATCCAGGACATCGACTCCCGAATCCAGCAGCCCGGCAATCAGGGCCTCGGTGAGCGTCTCACTGCTGAGGCGAATATCATGGCCAATTGCCACCTTTCGCGGCGCAAAGACGGCGGCAAAGGCCCTCCCGATCTCCCTGGCAAGCTGGGGACCCAGTTCATCCGGCACCCGGCCCCGGATATCGTAGGCCTTGAAACAGGCCGGTATAGTTGCATGAGTATTCATGAATTCATTCTCCTTTTTTCAGATTTCACGATAGATGTCTTATTTCAATGTCATTAACTTAAGCAGGTTCTTGTTCCCATGCGGCGCAGGTGTAGGTCGGGTTAGGCGCGGCGTAACCCGACATGGCCGCGCCGTAACCCGACATTGACGCAGCCATGTTGGGTTACGCCGACAAAAAGACGTCGGCTAACCCAACCTACAGACGATTCCCAGGTATCATTCCATTCTATGCCCCCAGGCGCACCAGTTCCACTGCGCCCATCGCCCCCATCACCTCACCGCAGATCACCACTGCCCCCTCGATCCCCTCGATCTCACTCGCCTTTGCCAGGGCCCGCTCAACGCCGGCCTTAGGGCTGAGTGTTGCCTTCACTTCATTTCCGATCCGAGTTGCCGCCGCATCCGCCAGGGCTGTTGATCTGGCCACTACCACCGCCGCATCCGCCCTGCCGAAACTGAGCGAATGCCCCACGGACCCGGAGGAGGTACAGACCCCGACAGGCATCCGGGAAGGGAAAAGGCGCAGGCCGACCTTGTAGCTGAGTGGCGACTGGCCGGCAAAGATGGCCACAGAGCATTCCTTGAGCCGCTGCACATAGATATCCCCGCCATTTTCAACAATGATCTCCTCTACGCCCTCTGCTGCCAGTGCCCTGCCGACAAACTCGGCAATGCTTCCGGCCACTGCGGCCATGGGGCCGACGCCTGCCTTTTGAGCTGCGGCCAGCATCTCCCGCACCAGGGGCGGCGCCAGAAAATCCATGGGCAGCGGATCAAGCGTTGCTAAAAACAGCGGATGCTTTACAATATATTTTTCCAGCTGCAGACGATACTGGAGGACAAGCTCTGTTGCCCGCTCTTTCAGATCAAAAGTGGTGATCTTGGTGGCAAGGATATGGAGATCGGTCTCCTGAACCTGCACCTGGGTGGCGACCAGTTCTGCCTGATCTGCAAACTGGCGATAGCTCCGCCTGCGGTATGATTCCGGATCTTTAAGGCGCTTCCCTGCTTTCATTGCAACGTTCTGACCTTTGCCTTCTCTGGAAGAAGACTCAAAATGATACCAACCCGGCACGACCGTATTCTTCTTTTTACCCGGTACCCCGAAGCCGGACGATGCAAAACCCGGCTTATTCCGGCGCTCGGCTCAGAAGGAGCCGCAGATCTTCACCGGGAGATGACCCAGCGGGTGATTGACCAGGTGACCAGACTGGCCGCCATCCAGCCGCATATCCTGGAGATCCACCATGACGGCGGCACCCACGCCCTTATGCGTTCCTGGCTGGGCGTGGCCCACCACTACCAAAAGCAGGGAGATGGCGACATCGGCTGCCGCATGCAGGCGGCTATCCTCCGCCATCTGGGCCGGAGTCAGCGCCTGCTCCTTATCGGCTCCGACTGCCCGGGACTCAGCGCAGAGATCATGCAGGAAGCCTTTGGAGCCCTGAGCAGTCACGACCTTGTCCTGGGCCCTGCCTACGATGGCGGTTATTACCTTATCGGGCTTGGCACAGAGATCTCAGCCCCTATCTGTCACAGCCTGTTTCAGGACATCCCCTGGAGCACGGATGGTGTGTACACAACCACAAAAAAACGGGCAGAGCAGCAGCGACTGCGCTGCCATACCCTGACCAGACTCCATGACATCGACACCCCTGCAGACCTCAGATATCTCGATCATCATCCCTACCCTCAATGAAGAGGCCCAGATCGGTAAATGGCTCGAACTCCGATCGCTGGTGAGCGGGTGCCCCATAAAGTGCGAGATCATCCTTGTCGATGGCGGCAGCAGTGACCAGACCGTGCCGCTGGCCCAAAGCCATGGATTCCGGGTTGAGAGCAGCAAGGCAGGCCGCGGCGCTCAGCTCAACCACGGGGCCGGACTGGCCGGCGGCAGGATTCTGCTCTTTCTCCATGCCGACACCCGGCTGCCCTCCGGCTTTGCCACACCGATTCTGGAATGTCTGAGCTCTCCCACGACCATTGCCGGGGCCTTCCGGCTCTCAATTCAGGATGGCGGCCTGCTCCTTGCTTTCATCTGTTTCTGGGCCAATCTGCGCTCACGCCTCCTGCAGCTCCCCTATGGAGACCAGGCCATCTTCATCCGCCATGACGATTTCCTGCGACTGGGCGGCTTTCCGGAGACCCCGATCATGGAGGATTTCATCTTTATCAAAAAGGCCGCAAGGCAAGGCAGGATCACCACCCTGCCCTTAAGCATAACCACCTCGGCCAGACGCTGGCAACGAAAAGGGATCCTCCGCACTACCCTTATCAACCAGTTAGTCATCCTTGGCTTTTACGCCCGTGTCCCTTTACAGAAGCTGACCTCACTGTACCGCAGGTAAGGGAGCGGCCGGAACCGGCTCCGCTGGATTTTTCTTTTCAGTCGACGGGTCAACAGAAGGTGTTGGCACGACCGGGGGCGCAGCGGACGGCGCCACCGTCTGCTCGGGGATGGCCGGTCTCTTCTTTTCAAAGGCCTGCCGCACTTTTTCGTCTTTAATCAGTTGTTGAAAGAGGTTCATTGCCTCGGTGAGATAAGGACAGAGCTTGCACTGACGCAGCATGGGGGTATCAGCGGCCAGAAAAGTCGTGAGCAGCATATGCAGGAGAATGGCCAGGATCAGTGCCTTGACTGCACCGAAGATGGCACCAAGGACTTTATCAAACCAGCCGGCAATGGTCAGGTTCACCACTCCGGTCAAGGCCTTGCCGAGCAACATGGTCAGCACATAAGTACAGGCAAAGACGATGGCATAGGCAAGGAGGAAGACGATCTGAGGGTTCTCTGAAACCCCTCGCAAAAAGGGAAAAAGTTTGTCATGATACTGCCCGGAAACAAGATAGCCGACATAGAGGGCAACAATCACCGTGACCTGGTTCAGAAAACCAACCCAGATCCCACGCACCATAAAAAAAACAAAAATGGCGGTGATGACAAGATCATATATCGTCAGATCAATACCAATATCCATTACTTTTTTCCTCCATAAAAGATGAGCGCCCACATCCTGCAAGGTTTTAGCAGGAACAGTTGGAATTGCAAGAAATTATTTTTCCGTTCACACGTTCGTTCAGACAACAACCACCACACCATGCAATTCTTACACCTCCCGGAAGCCCTGACCATGGGCATCAACAAACACTTCGCCTGGGCACAGATCCAGACAGCGATGCTCGATCTTGACCAGATACGCGCCTTCATCCAGGACGGCCAGGAAAAGGCTCTCTGTCGGGAGTGGTTGCAGCAAAAAGAAGAGGAAAAATTACAGACCCTGCACTACGAGAAAAGACATATTGAATGGCTGGGGGGAAGGATCTGTGCCAAGCAGGCCGCGCACCACTACCTCCTGGCTGGCGACGGTCAGGAAAACCAAGGCAGCCTGTCAGGCCGGGCCGCCCTGCACCTGCACGCCTCAAATCTTCTGATCATGAGTGGAGCCTCAGGCCGACCTTTCCTGGACCACAGCGGACTGCCGGAAGATCTGCCCCTCCCCCACATCTCCATTTCCC
The DNA here is from genome assembly GCA_038040945.1 of Desulfobulbaceae bacterium. Classification (GTDB taxonomy): domain Bacteria; phylum Desulfobacterota; class Desulfobulbia; order Desulfobulbales; family Desulfocapsaceae; genus UBA2270. The sequence goes on from JANZPQ010000242.1 coordinate 4,096, forward strand.
ACTCCAGGAGATATGCTGTGGCCGTGGCCGCCACCAGTCACTGCGGGATCGATATTCAGGCAGGCAGCGATTCCCTGATTCGGGTCAAGGATCGTTTCTGTTCCAGGGAAGAAGAGGCGATTCTAGGTCAGGATCTGAAGGAGTTGCAGGAATCAGATCACCTCACCCTGCTCTGGGCCGCCAAAGAGGCGGTTAAAAAGGGGGCCTCTCTTCAACGCATGCCCGGATTTCTTGATCTGGCCTTG
>JANZPQ010000243.1:0-3562 GCA_038040945.1 Desulfobulbaceae bacterium
CTCTTCCGATCTCACCGATACAGCGGCTGTGCTGAGGGCCCAGGAAATTCATGCCGAGGTCCTTTTTAAGGCAACCAAGGTAGACGGCCTGTACGATGCCGACCCGGAAAAAGACCCAACAGCCAAAGCCTACGACAGTATCAGCTACATGGAGGTCTTGGAGAAACAGTTGCGGGTGATGGATATGACGGCCATATCCCTGGCCATGGATAACCAGCTTCCGCTGGTGGTTTTCAGCCTGAAGGAAAAGGACAACATCAGACGGGTGTGCTGCGGCGAAGAGATTGGGACACGAATTCACAACTGAACCAGAGGGTAAATCATCATGATTGCAGACATCCACGAAGATACCACAGATCGTATGGGTAAAACCATTACCGCCCTGGAAAATGAACTGAAACGCATCAGGACCGGACGAGCCTCCTTGTCCCTTTTGGACGCCATCCGTGTGGATTACTACGGGACCGTGACCCCCCTGGATCAAATGGCCACGCTTGCCGTCCCGGAAAGTCGCCTCATCACCATTCAGCCCTGGGACGCTTCCGTGCTCAAAGACATCGAAAAGGCGATATTGAAGTCTGACCTCGGGCTGACACCTTCCAATGACGGGAAGATAATCCGGTTGGCAATCCCACCCCTCACTGAGGAGCGCCGCAAAGAGCTGGTCAAAGTAGTTCATAAAATGTGCGAAGAACACAAAGTGGCGGCCCGCAACATCCGGCGGGATTCCAACGATCTTCTGAAGAGCTTGAAAAAGGACGGTGATATTTCCGAGGACGACGCTTTCAAAGCTCAGGATGAGACGCAAAAAATAACCAATCAGTTCATCAATAAGATCGACGAGGTCTACAAGGAAAAAGAGAAAGAGATCCTTGAATTCTAGCGACGCTCTTGCCGTTGAGGCAGGACTCGACCCCGCCAGACTCCCGGCTCATGTTGCCATCATCATGGACGGCAACGGACGCTGGGCAAAGAAACGGATGTTCAATCGCGTAAAGGGCCATGAGCAAGGTGCGGACACCGTACGCATGGCCGTTCGTGTCAGTCGCGAATTGGGCATTGATGTGTTGACCCTCTATGCATTCTCCACTGAAAACTGGCAGCGTCCCGAAACCGAAGTCAGTGCCCTGATGTCCCTCCTGAAGCGTTTCCTGAAATCTGAAAAAAAGGATATGCTCAAGCACAATATTCGCCTGAACACCATCGGGGAGGTTGAAAGGCTGCCCAATTCCGTCAACGCAATGCTTAAGGAAACCATGCAGGCCACGGAAAACAACACGGGCATGGTGCTGAATCTTGCCCTGAGCTATGGTGCCAGATCGGAAATAGTCCGCATGGTGCAGCAGTTGTCTGAAACGGTTGCCGAGGGAAAACTCAGGCCTGAGGCCATAGATGAAGAGATGGTGTCAGCCCATCTCTACACCCGGAATATTCCCGACCCGGATCTGCTTATCCGTACCAGCGGGGAAATGCGGATAAGCAATTTTCTGCTCTGGCAGATCGCTTATGCGGAAATATACATCACCGATACCCTGTGGCCGGATTTCACCAAGGCTGAATACCTGCAGATACTCAAAGATTATCAGGGGCGTGACCGCCGGTTCGGCAAGGTCAAGAACCCATAAACAATATCCAATAGCCAACACTTAATTTCCAATAATCAAGTTTGCTATCCGCACCTGGACATTGGCAATTCGTTATTGAATAGTGATAATTTGTTTGCACAGAATCCTCCTTCCCGTTATACACTGAATACAACCGATTACCATCGATTGGTCAAAGATCGATTCCAGAGCAGATGACAAAGGCCGGAGCCTCTGAGGACAGACCTTCAGAGGTCGGAGAACGGAAGCCCAGAGGCCAGAACCCCAGCAGCCATGGGCTACAGGCCTGTAGGGGCGAACCTGTGTGTTCGCCCATCTGTGGCCAGAGATCGCAGAACAGAGAACTGAGGTCATTAATAATTAGTCGTTAATTATTGATTATTAATTATTACAAATAGTTATTGATTGACTGCTTATATTCAGGACTTACCGGACGGATAACACCATGCATTTGAAACGATGGATCACAGGTCTGTGCGCGCTGCCCTTTTTAATTTACGTTATTATCAGGGGCGGATGGGTTTTCACTCTGTTTATCGGGCTGGTGGCCCTGATAGGGTTGTGGGAGTATTTCCGGGTCACCTTGAACCGTGACGACAGCCCGTCGGCGCTGATCATGAAAATCCTGGCATATCTGTATGCTGCCCTGATCATGTGGTCGGCGCATCACCTGTCAACAGCCTTTATATTGAACAGTGTCGTGTTCTGCTTCTGGCTGACCGGCATTGCTTCGATTCTGCTGTTCAGACGGGACGAGCAGATTTTCGAGATCGCAAAAAAACAACTTTTTGGCATCCTGTACGTACCGCTGCTTTTATCCTATCTGATCCTTATTCGGAACGGAACGGATTCCTCCGGGGCCGTGTGGATCCTATTTGTCCTTGTTGTGGTATTTTTTGGTGATATCGGTGCTCTGTATGCGGGCACATTTTTCGGAAAACATAAACTCTATCCCGCCTTGAGTCCCAAGAAAACCATTGAGGGGTCGTTGGGTGGATTGAGTGCCAATATCATCTGTGGGGGATTATACAAGTTAATTTTTCTGCCGGAGCTCTCCTGGGGCATCAGCCTGCTTTTCTTTGTCTTCCTGGGGATTTCTGGCCAGGTAGGCGATCTTTTTGAATCCGGACTTAAACGAGTGGCCAACATAAAAGATTCCGGAGGCATTCTTCCGGGACACGGTGGTATTCTGGACAGAGCGGATGCCGCCATGTATGCCGCACCCCTAGCCTACTTTTTTAAAGCGTACCTCTTTTAATCTCATGAAAAATCTTACCATATTGGGCTCCACGGGTTCCATCGGAACCAATGCACTTGCGGTGGTAGCCAGGTTCCCGGATCGCTTCCGGGTGCGGGCCCTGACGGCAAAGTCGAACATTGCCCTGTTGGCCAATCAGGTTTGTAAATTTTTGCCGGACATGGCTGTGGTTTATGATGAAAAAGGGGCGGAAGACCTGCGGGAGATGCTGCCCAAGGACATGGATGTCAGTATTTGTTTCGGAGAAGAAGGGTATGTTGCCGCCGCCACGCTGAATTCATCTGACCTGGTCGTGGCCGCCATGGTCGGTGCTGCTGGGTTGACCCCTACGGTAGCCGCCATTCGATCGGGCAAAACCATTGCGCTGGCCAACAAGGAAACCCTGGTAATGGCCGGGGAACTGGTGATGCAACTGGCAGTAGACCACCAGGTGAGTATTCTCCCCATAGACAGCGAGCACAGCGCCATTTTCCAGTGCCTGGAAGGGAATCGGAGAGAGGATCTGCAACGCGTTCTGATAACAGCTTCCGGCGGGCCATTTTTCCAGAGGGATGCCGATACCTTCAAGACCATTCGGCCATCTGATGCGTTAAAACACCCCAACTGGCAGATGGGTCGCAAGATTACCATTGATTCGGCAACGCTCATGAACAAAGGCCTGGAGGTGATCGAGGCCAAACACTTGTTTGGTCTGGACCTT
>JANZPQ010000244.1:0-7215 GCA_038040945.1 Desulfobulbaceae bacterium
TGCGGGCCCGGTCTGCAGCCGAGATACCGGTAGTGACCCCGGTGCGGGCCTCAATACTGATGGTAAAGCCGGTACCATAGGGAGATTTATTATCACTCACCATCATCGGCAGTTGCAGTGTGTCCACAAGATCCGGACTCAGGGTCAGACAGATCAGCCCCCGGCCATGTCTGGCCATGAAGTTAATGGCCTCAGGGGTTACAGCCTCAGCGGCCATACAGAGGTCTCCCTCATTTTCCCGATCTTCATCATCAACCAGGATGACCATCTTCCCGGCCTTGATATCTTTTACTGCTTCCTCAACTGGACTGACTGCCATGATCACAACCCTTGTGTTAGAATAAACTATCGTTCACCCCTTCAGCTATGAAGGAGCATCGAATATCAAAAAAAACCATGTTCTGCCAGAAAGGCAGAATTAATTGTTCCTTGTTCCTGCCCCGAAGAAACAGGGGGCTGAAGAGCAAGAAGCTTCTCCACATATTTGCCGATAATATCCACCTCGATATTCACCCGGCTGCCGATCTTCAATCGACCGAGGGTGGTCACCTGCAGGGTATGCGGGATAATCGAGACCTCAAATCGACCGGCACTGCAACTGTTCACAGTCAGGCTGACCCCATCGATGGTCACTGATCCCTTTTCAATCACATACCGATTCCATTGTTCAGGCAGGGAAAAGGAAAAAAGGGTAAAGGCCCCCGTTGGCCGTCTCTCCCGTACCGTGGCCACACAATCAACATGCCCTGAAACGATGTGCCCTCCCAACCTGTCAGACAGGCGCAAGGCCCGTTCCATGTTGACCGGACTGCCGGCAGCGAGGTCTCCCAGAGTGGTCCGGGTCAGGGACTCAGGAGAGACATCCACGGTAAAACGGTGCCCCTTAATGGAATAGGCCGTCAGACAGACACCATTAATGGCAATGGATTCCCCTTCTTCAGGATCCGCGAGGTCAAATCCAGCCTCAAGATCAAAGGCCAGACCACCGCCAGCACCTCTTTTCCCGCGCAATATGCCTGTGCCTGCAACAATGCCTGTAAACATGATCCGCCCTTAAGCCGCTGTTACAAAATAACATGACCAACGTATTGACCTGAGCGACATAAGGAGCCGTAACAAAATGGATATAAATGATCAAAGTATTTTGTAACGGCCCCTAAGCTCTCAGGCTGCCTCTTCCAGTGCCTGCGCCTTTTCTATAAAACGCTCGGCAATATTCTTGTGTTTATATTTGGCGTGGATAGAGGCAATAGTCCGGTAGCCATCTGCAGCCTTGGCCTTGTCACCCGTTTCGAGATAGATGCCAACCAGCCGCTCCAGGGTGGTCACAACACCTTCAGGATTATTGTTCCGGTTATATGACTCCAACAGATCAAGGCATATCTTAACGGCCTCCGGATACTGCTTCAGACCCTGACGCACAGTGACAAACTGATTGGACAGGGCAATCAGGCTCATGGGATCATCCTTTTTCTCACAGATATCCCAGGCCCGCTGATAATGTGTCAAGGCCTTCTCATATTCCTGACGTTGCAGACAGACATGGCCAAGCTGATTCGAGGCATTGGCGATCCCGTTCTGGTCATCTTTTTCTTCAAAGGCAAGGAGGGCATTATGGAAGGCAAGGGCGGCCTGGGCCAGCTCCTTCTTCTCTAAGAATTCCTTTCCATCCTCATATTCTGCCTGGGCAGGATCAGAGGATCTCTTCTTCCCAGCCACCGGGGCAATATTCTGAATAGGTTGCAGCGTCGTATTGGTCATTATTAAACTTCTCCTCCTTGAATCCTGGCCACAGCCTCCCGGGCCAGGTCTGAAACGGTATATTGAACACATTCTGCATCTTCCCAGATCGACAACTCAGCCATGTCATCAGTCAGGGCCGTAAGCTGGTTCGCGACCTCTGTTGCCTTGATACTGCCCAACAGACGGGCAACCTGACCGCGCATGGCAGGATCGGGATGACTCATAAAATGAAACAGATTGTAAAAAGGGGTTTCACGGATCAGGTCAGGCCGCACCCTGGCAATCTTACTGAGTGCCCAGATTACCTGGCTCTGCGTCGAGCTGTCCCCCATGTAGTTCAAAAGATGGCGGGTAAAGGCCCCAAAGATATCAGGTCGCCCGGCAATTACCTCTCCAAGGGTCTCAACCATTCCCCAGGGGGTAGCGGCGGAATCAGAACAGGCCTCAAAAAGACGGTGTACCAGTTCGGCCACCTGCCCCGGTTCCCTGCTGGCAACCCGGGATGCAACCTGACCGATAACACGGGCGATCCGGTATCGCTGCTGCTCGTCCGGCTCGTACAACAATCGCTGCAACAGACGGAAGGTCTTCTTGTCATCGAGACTCAGGGCAACAAGGCTATCGATATCGCCAAGTTCAGCGTATCGCTTGACATCCTGCTTGGTGGCCTTGTTTCTTTTCCTCTTGGGATCAAGTACTGGTTCCATAGCAATGGGGCTCTGCTCTGAACCGACATTGAGCTGAGCGGCCTGAGCCGTTTTTTTCTCGTTGACCCGCTTGGAGATCTCGGTGATCGCCGTATTCAGACGGATAAAATAGAGGATTCCCCGCACCGGTCGACCATCAAGATTTCTGGTATTGACCACCTGGTGGGTCACTTCATCATAATCTTCCACCCGGCCGGTCAGATAATCATCTTCGGGCAACAGGTCCCAGGCAAGGTCCCAGTTATTGTCACAGGCCAGGACCAAGGTCTCAACAATGGCCGAGCCGACATTATGGCCGGTCGGATCACAGCTATACACCGCTCCGCACTGGCAACGCCCCACCTTGAACTCATGCATCTTCCGCTCTATAGCATCCGTTGCCCGCCCAACCTTCTGACCGCAGAAGGGACACCACGGCGGTGTTGTTATTCGTGGCTTATTCATAAGATATCAATTCATTACAGATCGTGTTCTTGCTTTATGCCAACTCTTGATTGAGACGATTTATAAAATTCGGGTCCACGGAATAGCCAAGTTCTCTGGCCTTTTCCATATGTTTCTTGGACGCTTTAAACTCGCCACTAAAAAAAAGGGCAACTGCCAGATTATTCTGGGCCAGAGGAGAATCAGGGTCAATTTCCACCCCTTTGAAAGCCGATTTCAGAGCCCTCTCATCCTCACCCTTCATGGTCAAGACCGAGGTCAGATTCACCCAGACGGTACCCAGCTTCGGATTATACTGGATGGCCTTGTCATATGCGGCTATTGCCTTATCAAGTTCGTTGCGCTGCTGCCAGATCAGCCCCAGATTGGCATGGGCCTGAGCGGTCTCGGGCATGACCCTGAGCGCCTCTTCATTCAGTTCCTGGGCCTTGGCGATATCCCCTTTAGTAAAATAGATGGCCCCAAGGTTGATCATGCTCTCACCACTCATGGGATCAATGGCAATGGCCCGCTCAAGCATTTTTATGGCGTCATCCACGCGGCCTGCCTTCAGATAAACCAGACCCAGATGATGATGCGCCATCACGTTATTGGGACTCTGCTTACATTTCTTTTCAAATTCTTCAATGATCTTTGGCAAATCTTCCTGCAACTGTTCCGACATAACACACCTCTATAGACTCTCATCAGATGGATCGCCACCACCCACAAACATCCGTTTATCGGACATCTACGTGCCAGCCACCCTCTTTATTTATACCCTTGACACAGTCCGGCAGGCCGGACAGATACCTTCTCAAAAAAAATGCCACTCGACAAGGCAGTCTTTTTTTTAAGTCATTAAATCGCATACACTATAGACACCTTCAACGCACTTGCAAGAAGAAAATCCATTCATCGACGATTAACAAAACGTGATTCGGCCATCGAGTTCTGCCTCCTTCTCCACGCCCCCTGAATCAGCTGTTGAACTTTTCCTCACAAGAAAGGGTCAATTCATTCTGCTGCGCCGCCAGCATCTGCCTAGCCTCTACCACGTCACGGCCGATCTGAGCGGCGAGCTCCTGAACACCTGAGAATTTCTGCTCTCCGCGCAAGAACTGTAACAGATTCACCTTAATGGGCTTTCCATATATGTCTTGATTAAAATCAAAGATATGGGTCTCGGCAACCAGCTTCTCCTCCCCGAAAGTGGGATTATAGCCAATATTCAAGACCCCGCCGTAACATTTGCCGTCACAGATCACCTGGCTCACGTAGACACCGATTTTGGGAATCAGATCTTCTGAATCCAGATGCAGGTTGGCCGTGGGAAAACCTATTTCTTTACCGCCACGCTGCTTTCCTCTCTGGACCTCACCACGTATCTGATAGAAGCGGCCAAGCAGCTTTCTGGCATCCGCCATCCGCCCTTCAGCAATCATTTCTCGCACCTTGGTTGAGCTGACCAACATCCCGTTTTCATAATGGGCATCAACAACCGTCACTGGAAAGCCTTTCTCCTGCCCCTGTTTTTTCAAAAATGGGATATCTCCCGTCCTGCCCTTGCCAAAGGCATAATCATAGCCGACCACCAGTTCCTTGACCCCTATACGTCTCTTGAGAATCTCATCCACAAAATGAACGGCGGGAGTGGTAGCAAACTGAAGGGTAAAAGGCACGATCACCAGGACATCGATCCCGGCATGTCCGATCAGCTCAATCTTCTGGGCACTGGTGGAAATCAGTTTGATCCCCTCCGGCCGAAGGACCTGCAGAGGGTGAGGGTCAAAGGTTATGGCAACGCTGGTCCCGTGATGGCGATAGGCCCTTTGCGCCACCTCGGCAAACAACATTTGATGACCAAGATGAACCCCGTCAAAGTTGCCGATAGTCACACAGGCATAAGGAAACGTGCTTTCGATCGCCTCAAGTTCTCGGAAAATTTTCATTACGACCCACATCCTTCTCTTTTCTTTTTTTTTAGTCCGCTATCAAGAAAGTCTTGACAAAAAACGTCCAGACAAGCATATTGTCATCGTTGTGCCGTAGTGGCGGAATGGCAGACGCGCTAGGTTCAGGTCCTAGTGGGGGTTTCCTCGTGGAAGTTCGAGTCTTCTCTACGGTACCAAATTGATTAAAGGGTTACGATCTGCAAAGGTTGTAACCCTTTTTTTTATTGGCTGAACAACTTCCCTCTCTTCCTGCCTGCAAACACAGAACCAGACCAGCCTGTGCCGTATAGCATGAAACATGCTTTCCCGCAATCCTGATGAACTCCATTTTTCACACCTCCCTGCCCCTGACCAACAGCCACAAAAGCAATCCACTATTTGCCAAAAGAGTATCCAATGGCTAACGTAGCGGCAGGAGAAGAACAGTTGCCCCTTCCCCGCTCCCTTTGTTTCGTTTATCCTCTCTCACAGATATGATATCTCAACCCAAAACAACTCCGGATCATTGCATTCTCACAACAGAGCTGGAAGAGACGGCAGCCACCTGGAACCTGGTGCTTTCAGCAGTCCAGATCAGGCACCATATTCTCTACGACAACAACACGTGGCAGCTTCTGGTGACTGGTGACAAAGAGCTGCGGGCCATCCATGAGCTGGAAAGCTACTTCACGGAAAACAAAGACTGGCCGCCGGCCCCTCCGGCAGCGGATAATGATTTTGTCCCTCTACTGCAACCCCCGACCCTGATCCTCATCGGCGGCCTGATCCTCTTTTTCACCATAACCGGCCCGTGGGCAGAACAGTCGTTCTGGTTTATGCAAGGAGCAGGAAACGGGGAACGCATACTCAGGCAAGGAGAATGGTGGCGGCTGCTCACCGCCCTTACCCTGCACGCCGACACTGTACACCTGCTGGGAAACTGTGTCATCGGTGGCTTGCTTATTCATTTTTTCTGCCGACTGACCGGCACGGGGTTAGGCCTCTGCGCCATGCTTCTCTCCGCCGGTTGCGGCAACCTGATCAACACCTTCGTTCGTGGTCCTGGACATCAGTTTGTCGGCTTTTCCACAGCGGTGTTTGCGGTCATCGGCATGCTGGCCGTCCTTACGCACCAGGGTCAAAAAAAATTCACCGGCCGTCATTTTCTCATCCCACTCATGGCAGGGATGGCGCTTCTGGCCATGCTGGGCAGCTCGGGTGAACGCACAGACCTTGGAGCCCACCTCTTCGGACTGCTCTGCGGCCTGCTTTTTGGATTCATCCTGGGACGAGAGCCGTTGCACAGCCTCCGCCACTCTCTTTTGTTCCAATGTCTCTCTTTTTTCCTCTTTCTGTCCCTGCTCATCGGCAGCTGGATACTGGCCCTCCGCCCGTAAACCACATTCCGAGACACATTCCGACTTTCCTTGACAATACAATTTACCCCTGTATCTTAAGAGAAGTTTTGAAATAATTTTTCATATCCTTTGAGTTACTGCCTACTCAGAAGGCCTTACCCTTTTGACTTGCAATCCTTCAGAGAAGTCTTAATCTAGCAAATCGTTTTATAAAAACAGAAAACCAGAGAGAACACAGCCCTTTTCCTCTACAACCAAAACAGGAGAACACGTCTATGTCCAACCAGGATCAACAGCCTCCATGGGGTCAGAAAAAAAAGCCCCAGACCCCTGAAGAATGGGTGGCCTTCTTTATCAAAAAGCTACAGGAATACTTTTCGGACACAAAAAAACCGCAGACGAGCAGCTCAGGGCAGGGCACTTCTTCTCAACCCTCCAACCCCCTGGCAGGGATCGGCAAGCTCCTGACCTTCATCGCTGCCATCCTCATCCTGCAGGGCGCCTATGCCTCTTTTTACAAGATCTCTCCAAGTGAAGTGGGGGTTGTGCTCCGACTGGGAGAGTACTCCCGCACCACCCAATCAGGACTGCATTTCAAGATCCCCTTGATCGACACCCTGCACAAGGTTGACGTCGAAGAGATACGCAAAGAAGAATTTGGTTTTCGCAGCACAAGCCCTGGCCAGCAGAGCACCTTTGATCGAAGCGGCTACGAAATGGAATCTCTGATGCTTACCGCTGACACTAATGTGATCAATGTCGCCTGGATCGTCCAGTACCGGGTCAGCGATCCTCTCAACTTTCTCTTCAAGGTCAAAGACGTTCGTCAGGCAGTGCGCGACATTTCAGAGAGTATCACCAGGCGGGTGGTCGGCAATATGGATTTTGACTATGTCCTTGGCAATCGTGATCTCCTGGCTGCCGATGCCAAAAAAGAACTGCAGGCACAACTCGATAAGCTGGAGGCAGGAATCTCAATCGGCACCGTACAATTTCAGGACATCAACCCTCCTGAACCCGTCAAACCGGCATTCAATGAGGTCAACGAGG
>JANZPQ010000245.1:0-8309 GCA_038040945.1 Desulfobulbaceae bacterium
TTATCCTCTACTGACGATCAAGAAAACGTCATTATCAATATGCGCCCGAAGGCACATTCCCTGGTAAGCTTTTTCCTCAAACTCTGGAACAAAAACTTACCTTCAATTTCATTATATGCTTCCAGCCATGATAATCAAGTCTCTCTCCATTCTTTTCTGAAAAAAAAAGATATATTACCCCCTGATTACTACAACTCATCACACATCGCAATCCTCAAGACTTGAGCCGGTTTGAAAACGACGCATACGAACATTCATCAATATTCCCAAGGCCAGCAGGGTGGTCAACAGAGAAGATCCTCCATAACTGAAGAGCGGTAAAGGGATTCCAACCACAGGCAGAAAGCCAAAAATCATTAACAGGTTGATTACAGCCTGCCAGAAAATGAGCGCCACCACACCAAAGGCAAGAAACAGACCGAAACGGTCTCTTGCTGACATGGCCACATGCAGGCCCCAAAAGAGCATAAAAAAATAAACAGCTAGAAAAAAGAGACTGCCGACAAATCCCCACTCCTCACACCAGACCGAGAACGCAAAATCCGTATGCCTCTCCGGCAGGAAATGTAGATGTCCCTGGGTCCCCTCCATATACCCCTTGCCAAACAGGCCACCACTCCCCACAGCAATCTTTGACTGCAGGATCTGATACCCTTCACCCAGGGTATCAGATCCTGGATTCAATAAGGTTTCTATTCTTTGCTTCTGATAAGGGTGCAGCACATAGAACCAGCCAATCACTGCTAATGCTATACCCGACAGCCCAAGAATGATATAACTCGACCAGCGAAGCTTGGCAAAGACTGTCATAGAGATAAAGATGATGACAAACATGAGAGCCGTCCCCAGATCGGGCTGGATCAGGATCAAGGTGAAAGGGATCGCCATGAGGATGATGGGCGTGATCAGATCCTTTATGGAATAGCCGTTCGCCACCTCTTTTCGGGAATAATAACTGGCCAGCGTTATCACCATCATCAACTTGGCAGGTTCCGAGGGTTGTAACTGAAAAAAACCCAGGTTAATCCAGCGCTGGGCCCCTCCAGCGCTGTCACCGACAAAGATCACAAGCGCAAGCAGCACTATGACCAGAAGATAAACGGGATAATTCCAGAAATGGAGCTCTTTATAATCAAAGCTGACCAAAAAGATGATCCCGGCCGCACCCATCAATAAAAGATAGGCCTGCTTCAGGGCAGGCGGCATTCCCCCGACTGGTGGATACGAGGCGCTGTACAGATTGATAAACGCCATAGCGCAGACCAGCAATAACAAAGACAAGAGTACCCAGTCAAAGTTCATGAAAAAACGTCTATCCACACGAAACATTTTTTACCCTTCCAATAGAGAATGTATTTCTGTTCATCCCTTCTCTGCTCCTGAGAGATCTCTCAGCCGCATACCGTTCCAGCTCTTATTAAAAAAGAGTTTACCCCACCCTTTCATTGAGTAACCCCCTTCCTTATTTTCTCAACTGCTATCCTGTCGGCAAAATATTTATCCATAACGGCCTTGGCCACCGGCGCCGCTCCAGAACCTCCATGCAAGCCGTGTTCTACAAGAACAGTCACTGCGATTTCAGGGTCTTCAGCCGGGGCATACGAAGTAAACCAGGCATGATCCCGGAATTTATAAGGGATATCTTCTTCCTTGAGATGCTTGTACTGTTCCAGACGTACCACCTGCGCCGTACCGGTCTTGCCCCCGACATTAATGCCTTCGAGACGAGCCACTCGTGCCGTCCCCCTGGCACCTTGAATAACTTCGGCCATCCCCTCTCTGATCAGCTCCACATATTTTTTTTCCTCTTCCAGGAGCTCACCAGTCTGTTGAGGAGTAAACGAATGCAGAATCTTGCCGTCCGCATCAGTGATACTTTCAATGAGTTGCGGCAGATAACGCTTCCCTCCATTGGCAAGTGCTGCCGTCATCTGACAGAGCTGCAGCGGGGTCAACAGATTAAACCCCTGGCCAATAGCCAGCGACAAGGTTTCCCCATCCTGCCATTTCACCCCATATTTCTTTTTTTTCCACTCTTTTGTCGGGATAAGGCCACTCTTTTCATATTCAAGCGCCACCTGGGTCTTGAACCCGAGTCCAAGTTTGTTTGCATATTCCGCCAGGACATCAACCCCTACCCGCATCCCGACCTGATAGAAATAGACATCACAGGACTCACTGATGGCACGTTTCAGATCCACCGTCCCATGGCCGCCGCGCTTCCAGCAGTGATAACGTCGGTTCCCATAGGAAAGATGACCGGGGCAGAAGAATGTTGTATCCTTGTTGATCACCCCTTTGGCCAGCCCTGCCAAGGCGGTAACCATCTTATAGGTGGAGCCCGGCGGATACATGGCCTGCAAAGCCTTATTGATCAATGGATGTTTGGGGTTATCCAGCAGGGCCTTCCAGTTTTTAGTCGAAATGCCGCCTTCAAAGTCCACGAGATGCAAACGAGGCGTAGAGGCAAACACCAAAATCCGTCCGGTTTTCACCTCCATAGCTACCACTGCCCCAGATCTTCCATCTGCGTCCATGGTCTCTTCCGCCACCTGCTGCAGGTCCATATCAAGGGTCAAACGCATCTCATTGCCAGGGACGGGTTCCACGTGGGTCAGTAACTGCTGCTCAAAACCGCGGGCATTCACCTCTGAGGAACTACTCCCCTTTTCTCCCCGCAATTCTTTTTCCCTGAGTTTTTCAAGACCCATCTTACCAACCAGATCTCCTCCCCGGTAATAATCAGAGCCATCCTCCTCAAGATCCTTCTTGCTGATCTCACCCAGATAACCGACGATATGAGCGGCCATGTCACCATAGTGATAAAATCGCCGGGGAAAGACCTCAATACGAATCCCTGGAAACTCCATATTGTGCGTTTCCAGATAGGCCAGAGTATCCCAACTCAGATTCTCCTTTAAGCGAATAGGAATATGCCTCTGCTTACTCTCCGCCTCCCTGATCCTTTCCCAGAGCACCGAAACATCATCCTTCAACACCACAGAGAGTCGTTTCAACAGGTCATCAATATCGTTCGAATCTTCACGCACCAGCACGACATTAAAGGAAGGCCGATTGGTCACCAGCTCTTTGCCGTTCCGGTCAAGAATATCACCGCGAGGGGCTGCCACCTCCCGAATTCGCACACGATTATTCTCAGCCCTGTTTTTATACTCCTCTCCTTTGTGAATCTGCAGAAACCAGATGCGCAGGAGAATAATGGCGACAAAAAAGACAATCACCAGCCCCGCACCCAGGACCCTTTTCCGCAGTGCATCCAAGGCAGCCTGATCGTGCTCGGAGATCTCTCCAAGTTCTTTCAGAAAAATCCATTTAATCATTTTTTGAAGTCCACAAAGGTATGCCGTCGTTCAGAACGTAACATTATAATGTTGTAAGCGACGTAAGATGCTGTCACGAAAGATTCAAAGGTGTAATAGTAATTTGCACGGTTTCTAAAGCCTTTCAACGAAAGTAATTCCCTGAACGCCTGCGCAGAATACGAGGTGGAACCAAACGACGTTGAGACATGTGTTCAAACAAGCTGTTATAAAGAAGGAAGCAGGGAACTGTTGCCACAATCAGAACAAACGTCTCTTGCAGGACAGTGATCCATGACCAACCAGGCAAGACACCCGGTACAGCCAAAGAATAAAAAGAATACAGACAGAAATGGCCGATAAAGAACACAACCCCAACCAATGGAATCTGGTAGGCGATCTCTTTAACCGAACTATTTTCTTTGAAGAGCTTGAGGGAAACAAAAAGAAAGAGATAGAGCAGAGGATAAGTACCCAGATAAAGACCTGACACAACATCCATGATCCAACTAAAAACAACAACCAAAAACAAGCCGGACATCCAGTCAAAACGATAAGCAGAGAAGGCTATCAAAATAAAGATCAGATCAGGGTTTCCCAGCCTGGAAGGGAGAAACTGAAAGATTGAAGTCTGGATTACAATAAGAGCTATTCCAACCAGAATAAAACTAAGTATCCGCATAAGCTGTAGGTCAAAAATAAACGTAACGGTGAAAGGGTGTAACCGGCATAAGAAGCCGGTCATTCTTTATCCGTCCCCCAGTAGACTTCCTTCGGGGACGTCCACTCCGAGAGAGAGACACTGGGCCATCCATAGGTATTGCAATGAAAAGGTCAGAGACCTAATGGTTCTTTCGCAACAACTCCTGAAGCCTAATCGACAAGAGATGGAACCGTAAGTCCCATCTCTTCCGCTATTTTCTGTTTTTCAGAAAGGTCAATAAAGACCATCTCCAACTGTCCGAAATCAACAATGGGAGTGACCTCAATTTCCTGAAACATACCCCTTCGTTGTGAGCGAACCGCAGACACGGTACCAAGCGGAAGTCCTGACGGAAAAACACCACCAATACCTGCCGTGACAACACGATCACCGACGACGACATCAGCATTTTTAAGGATATAATAGAGGACATAGCCCTTATCAGCGGCCCCTTTCAGAATACCACGTACCCGATTTTTCTGGATCATGGCATCGATAGCACTACTCGGGGCATTGGTGAGAAGAATCTTTGAGTAATTATCAGAAACCTGAATAACCTGTCCGACCACACCCAATGAGGTGCGAGCAACCATCCCCTCAATCACCCCACCACTTTTTCCCCTATCTACAATCAAGGTCTGAAACCAGAAGGATGGATCCTTACCAATGACCCGCGCCGTAAGGGAAGGGAAGTTCTCTTCCCTTTTAAAGTCTAGCTCATTTTCCAGATAACGGTTCCGCGCATAGGCCTCACGATACTGATCGAGCTGCTGCTGATAATCAGCTATCACCAAGCGGAGACGCTTATTATCATCCCTGATATTCCACAGGGCCAGATAATCATCGGAAAACACCTGGAAGGATCTGATCACTTGAGAGACGCCTCCCTGCACTGGCCCCAGCCCTTGCAGGATCATTTGCTGAACCACCCCGAACTTGCCCCCAACTGTGGAGCCAAACAAGAAAAGGGCAGAACAGAGCAATACTCCACAAAGAAAGAGTAACCTCGCCGTGACAAAACGAGTCTGAGTTTTTTTAACGTTGGCTGGTTTCTTCAAGACTCTTTTTTATTCAATGACGCTCACCGGCAATTGGTGGCACATTTCTGATGGCACATTTTTAAATATCAAACACATAATGGAATACCTAAACAAAACAGGCCCTTCGCTCAGGAGGAGAAAAGAGAAGTTGTCGAGGTTCCCATTAGGCCTTGCTGGACACTTTTATTGCACTGTAACTTCTCGCAGAATGTGCAAATTATCAAGGGCTTTACCCGAGCCAAGAACGACAGAGGAAAGTGGATCATCAGCCACAATAATGGGCAGGCCTGTTTCCTCCCTCAAGCGCTTATCAAGGTTTTTCAAAAGAGCGCCACCACCAGTCAAGACAATCCCCTGGTCAACAATATCCGCCGCCAGCTCTGGCGGCGTCACCTCAAGGGCATCTTTCACCGCTCCGACTATCACATCCACCTGCTCAGCAATCGCAAGTTGAATCTCGTCAGCACCAATCGTGATTGTTTTAGGAATACCTTCAACCAGATCCCGGCCTTTTATCTCCATGGTTTCGTAAGGAAGCTCTGGCAGCACGTTGCCAATTGTCATCTTGATCAGCTCCGCAGTGCGCTCCCCGATAGCAAGATTATGCTTCCGTTTAATATATTGGAGAATCGCTTCATCCATCTTATCACCAGCGACCCGCACCGATTTTGCATAAACGACACCAGACAAAGAGATCACCGCCACCTCGGTGGTGCCACCCCCAATATCGACAATCATATTGGCAGTCGGCTCGGTCACGGGAAGATTGGAACCAATCGCCGCCGCCATGGGCTCTTCTATCAGATAGACCTCTCGAGCCCCTGCAGATTCAGCAGACTCTCTAACCGCCCGCTTTTCCACCTGGGTACAGCCGGAAGGCACTGAGATGATAATGCGCGGATGAACAAGGGTCCGCCGGTTATGCACCTTATTGATAAAATAACGAAGCATGGCCTCAGTTACCTCGAAATCTGCAATAACACCATCCCGAATAGGACGGATGGCCACGATATTTCCAGGTGTCCGGCCAAGCATCTTCTTTGCCTCCTGACCAACGGCAAGGACCTTGCTCCCCCGGGCATCCTGCCGCACCGCCACCACAGACGGCTCCCGCAAGACAATCCCTTTGCCCTTTACATAAACAACTGTGTTTGCTGTCCCCAGATCAATTGCCAGATCATTCGACAACCAGCCAAACAAAAAATTAAATGGTGAGTACATGGGTCATTCCTTTATATAAAAACGTACAGATACGTCCAGAAAAACATCGACAATGACAAAATCATTAACATCTCAAAGCTGCCGCCTCTCAAGGGCCGTTACGAGGCAACTATCATTCTCCTACCTGCTTAATGCACAGCTATTTTACCCCAACGACTCAGGATGGTTCAGCAACAGACGAGACGACATAAACGACCTTTGCTGGAAGGAAAGAACCTTCGAACTCAACCGGAAAACTCTCACCAGGGCATGCCTCTCAAAAAATATATAAATGTACCAAAATCCCCTATTATTAGCAAGAAATATACTTTACCCTCCGACAAAACAAAACGAAAGAATAGGAGAAAAAGAAGAAAAGAGTTGACAGCACCCAGGAACATTGGTATTTAATTTCTGTTTTTGAAAATATAAAAATTTTATTTGGGGCTGTAGCTCAGCTGGGAGAGCGCTTGCATGGCATGCAAGAGGTCCGCGGTTCGATCCCGCGTAGCTCCACCATTTCAACAATCAAGGCAAGTTATAGGATTTATCCTGCAACTTGCCTTTTTTTTGGAAGATTTTTCTACAACCAACCCCTCACGCCAAGCCTTAACCCCACCCAATCCATTATGCTTGAATTACGATTTATCCGAGAAAACCTGGAGCTCGTCAAGGAAAAGACTGCGAAACGGGGTCTCAGCCTGGACAAACTGATTGATTTCGCAACAGTCGATCAGGAAAGGCTCACCCTGCTCGCTGAAGTTGAGGCCCTCAAGAATAAGCGCAATACGGTCTCCAGAGATATTGCCATACTCAAAAAAGGCAGCCCAGAAGACGTCGTCCGGGCTGAGCCCATGGTTCTTGAGATGCGCAAAAACTCAGAGCGGATTAAGGAACTCGATGAGCGATTGACAGATATCGAGGCCCGCCTTCAGGAAATTGTCATGGCCATCCCCAACCTGTGCAGCGACTCCGTACCCGTTGGCCAGAATGACAGTGACAATGTTGAGATCAGACAATGGGGAAACAAGCCCACGTTTACCTTCCAGCCCAAACCGCACTGGGAAGTTGGTGAGGATTTGAAGATCCTTGACTTTGAACGGGCAGCCAAGATAACAGGCGCCCGGTTCGCCCTGCTCACCGGCCTCGCCTCCCGGCTTGAACGGGCACTGATCAACTTCATGCTCGACCTGCATACCCAGAGGCATGGCTATGAAGAGATTCTGCCGCCCTTCCTGGTGAATTCAGCCTCCATGACCGCCACAGGCCAGTTGCCAAAATTTGAGGAAGATCTCTTTCGCATCGAGGGCTGGGATCTCTACCTGATTCCCACCGCCGAGGTGCCGGTCACCAACATCTTCCGCGATGAGACACTCGACGAAAACACCCTGCCCGTCAAATTTACCGCCTACACACCCTGCTTTCGATCGGAGGCCGGCTCTCACGGCCGCGATACGCGAGGGTTGATCAGGCAGCACCAATTCGACAAGGTCGAACTGGTCAAATTCACCAGACCGGAAGATTCCGCCGAGGAACTGGAATCATTGCTCGCTGATGCCGAAGAAGTACTGCAACTCCTCGGCCTGCACTACCGGGTAGTCAAACTCTGCAGTGGCGACTTAGGATTTTCAGCCACTCAATCCTACGATATCGAGGTCTGGCTGCCAGGCCAGGAGACCTACCGCGAGATCTCTTCCTGCTCCAATTTTCTCGATTTCCAGGCCCGTCGCGGTGGCATCCGCTATCGCCCCAACGGCCAGAAGAAGAGTCGACTGGTCCATACACTCAATGGTTCAGGACTGGCAGTGGGCCGCACCCTTTTAGCCATCCTGGAAAACTATCAGCAGGAAGACGGATCAATAAAGATTCCGGAAGTCCTGGCACCCTATTTTGAAAAACGATTTTAAGGGGTGGAGATTGCTTTATCCGGTTTAAAAATTGCATCCGGTAAAATGTTGCTTCCGCGTAAAGCAAATCCCCCTCAATCCCCCTTTTTCAGGTAAGCGAGTTTGCGAGACTCCGAAGGGGAAAGCTGAAAAAGTCCCC
>JANZPQ010000246.1:0-5223 GCA_038040945.1 Desulfobulbaceae bacterium
GGCTTAATGCCGGCGGCGCGCAGATACTCGACAAGCATGGAGGAGGCAGCGCCGTAATCCGGCCGGATGTCGACAAAAGCAGCCTGGCACTCACCAGAAAGCGGGTGATGATCAATCACGGCATCAAATTTAACCTTCTCAAAACAGGGGAGATGCGCCGGTTGCGAGTCAACCAGCACTTTTTTATTGAAGGCCTCGAGCTTTACATTATTCCACCGCTCCAACGGGATCTTCAGGCGTTGAACCATGGCGATATTATTCAATCGTCTGATCTCATTAGGATGGGCGATAACAACACTCTTCACCCTGTAGCGGAGCAACTGCTTGATCGCCATGGCACAGGCAAGGGCGTCAGGATCGGCGTTGATACAGACAAGGACTTCATCCTCTTTTTCAAACACATTCCAGAAACCCTGTAACCGTTCTTTGGCAGTCCTGTGAGAGACGCTCACCGCGGGAGGAGTCGCAGCGCTATTTTTTTTTTTTATAGCCATTTAAATATATCCAGTCGCTAAAGACTGTTATTTTCCAAGCACAGCTTAGCAAGTACATTCAATTCATCTACTGTCATTCACTCAAAAGATACCTCAGGAATTCGTCGTTCCTCGACCACAAGAACAGCAACGAATCCATTTTCAACCATAGCATATCGTCAAGCAGGAGCGCAAGCCTGACACACATTACAGTCCGACCTCTCTACCACTCTTCTTTTTCTTCTGCAAACAGAGGAACAGAGGGAAAGAGCGAGGGATCGGTGTGCGGAATAAAACGGGCGCCGGAGAAACGGATCATGAATTCCTGGTTCACATTCAATTCAACATAGGTAATTTTAGAGACAATCTCCAGACACTCCTGCCGTGCCGAACGTGCCAGCAGAACCTGTTCAGCCCCCTGGAGCGAACTGTTGCCAATGGCCCGATAGACCGACAAATCCAGATCTGGAAGCATGCCCAGAGTTATTGCCCGCTGCGGATTGATGTGATTGCCGAAGGCGCCTGCCACACAGATCTCGGCCAAGTCAACAAAGTCAAGTCCCACCTGGCCCATCAATGTGGCCAGGACCGCGTACATAGCGGCCTTAGAGCGAATCATCGCATCCAGATCAATCTGTTCAAGCAGCACCTCACCGCCACCAGCCGTGGCCATTACAACGACAAAGGCCCGTTGTCCATCCCGCTCCACCAACCGCTGCCGCATAAAGGCGGCACGTTCCGGATCACTCTCCTGCTCAGGATCTCTGAATTTTCCCCGGATATCAATGATCCTGGCCAGATAGAGCGAGGCGACAAGATCAATCAGACCGGAACCGCAGATACCACGCGACGGCGCCCCGTCAATGGTCTTCACCTCAAGGACATAGGTTGCAGGATCAATGGAGACATATTCGATGGCGCCCGGCGCGGCCCGCATCCCCATCCGCGCCACTCCGCCTTCGAGCGCCGGACCAGCCGCCCCGGCGCAGGCAATCAACCAGTCACGATTGCCCAGCACCACCTCGGCATTTGTGCCTACATCAATCAGCATCCTGGTCTGTTCGGATGCGGCCATACCCGAGGCAAGGATCCCTGAAATCAGATCGCCGCCAAAATAACTGCCCACAGACGGCATGATCCACACCGGGGCGGAAGGGTGCAAGGTCAGTCCGAGCTCTCGACTCTCCATGGGCTCAATTGAATTCACCATGGGGATATACGGTTCTCGACAGATATGGAAAGGATCAAGACCAAGGAGGAGGTGGGTCATGGTTGTATTGCCGGAAACCGACAAGGCCCGGATCTCACCGGCCACAAACCCGCTGCCTGCGACCAGCTCAGTTGTGAGAGTATTGATACAGGCAACAATGTTCTGCTGCAGGACGAGAAGACCAGGGTCCATGAAGGAAAGAGCCACCTCCCTCACCTGCCTCCTGACATTCGTGGCCTGATGAATACGGCTGAGGATATCGGCCCCATATTCGATCTGGCTATTCTCTCGCCCGGCTGAAGAAAGAATCCGGCCGGTCAACAGATCAACCAGGGTCGCCTCCAGATGGGTGGTACCCAGATCAAGGGCCATGGCCGGGAGCATTGCTGGCAGTTCAGCCAGAAAATCGGCCAGCACCCATCTTTCCGGAAGGTCATTGACCAGGGCAACCCCGGAAAATCCCGCCTGACGAAAACGCCTGCACAGAGGCACAACTCTGGCAAAAGGGATTTCAAGCGGTCGTGAATCAGGTAATGTCGCCCTGAGAACACGGCGCAGACGATCCAAATCAGCACTATTATCCTGCAGACTGGGCTTGCCCGCCGTCAAGGAGACAGGAAGCACAAAGGGGGTTCTGTTTTTTGAGGTCATAGTATTTTCCTTCTTTCTTACATTGCTCAAAGCTCACGATTCCGCACCCCTCTTCTCCTTGACGAGAACCGCGGATAATGGTACCTAATTTCACAGACAGTTGATAGCCTGTAGTCTTTCAGACTGTGAGCAACCCCCCTCTCCAGACTATTAACCTACAGACTAACCAACCTGAGCTACTGATCTTGTTATTATTAAACCGTTACATACTGACCCAGTTTGTCAGGACCTTCTGTACCGTTGCCGCCGGCTTTGCCGCAGTCTATATTCTCATCGACTTCTTTGAGAAAATAGACAATTTCATTGAGGCCGGCAAGCCTTTGAGCCTGGTCTTTAAATTTTTCATTCTCAGTATTCCCTTTATTCTTGATCAACTTGGCCCGGTACTTATCCTGCTCTCAGGGGTCATTACCATAGGCCTGCTCAATCATCACCATGAGCTGACAGCGCTCAAGGCTGGAGGTATTCCTCTTCGTACCATTATCAAACCGGTGCTCATCGGAGGGTTGCTCTGCACCCTGCTTTTTCTGGCCATGGCCCAATGGCTGCTCCCGGCAACCATATCCAGTACCAATACCATCTGGTACGAGAACGTAAAAGGCATGGTGCCGCTGGGGATTTTCCGCAACGGACGCTACTACTACAAAGGTCAGGATGGATTCTATTCCTTTGCCAGACCTGATCCGCGTCAGGCCCTCTTCTTCAATTTTTCCTACTCAAGCTGGACAGAAAAACAGTACAATCTGGACACCTTGATCAGCGCCGAATCTGCTGAATGGAAGGATGAGGAATGGATCCTCCATAACGGCCAGACCCAGGTGCGCTCCGGAGAAGACAGCTACCAGACAACGCTTTTCAGCACAAAGAAAATCGCCCTGGCCGAGACCCCGGATGACTTTTTCGTACCGCAATACGAGGCCTCCGAACTTTCCATAACCGCTCTCTATCAGCGGGCGTACAAGCAACGAACAGAGGCGGAAACCGTCAAGGCATGGGCGGATTTTTACGGCCGTATCTCCTACACCCTGCTCGGCCTACCCTTGCTGCTGCTTGGCCTGCCCGTGCTCCTCATCTCGTATCAGAAATGGGGACGCGATCTTTCCATTGCCATTCCCGCGAGCTGCGGACTGGCCTTTGTTGCCTGGGGACTATGGGGAGCCTTGCAATCCCTGGCCAGGGCCGATTATGTCAATCCCCTGCTGGCAGCGGTGATAATCCATCTTCTTTTTGGCAGCGCCGGACTCTTTCTCCTGCACAGACAGAATAACTGACCCCGACATGAGCAATAGTACGCAAAAAAGAAGAATAGGTATTGTTGGAATTCCGCCCCTTGCAGTTATCAGGGAGCTAGAAGCGGAGGGTACCACGATCTTTGACCTGGATGAACCTCTCGTCAAAAGGGATATCGAGCTGGCCTCGTCCTATCTGCCCCGGGTCTTTTGTGCCATTCTGCGCACCGTGATCATCAATGGTCTCAGCCTGAAACTCGATCGTATCTATATCGATGTGGGCCCCGGAAAATGTGACTGCGCCCTGCATACCGCCACCATCCTGACCGACATCCTGCCGGAGACAACCGTTATCAGCACCAGGAATCAGGACAGAAACGACTTTGGCACGCCCCTGTGCACCACCCAGATGCCTCTTGTCGACAAAATAAGCGCCATCACCAGGTCGGTACAGTCGGCCACGCCCTACCAGGATCTTCCTGCCTGCGTCCCCACGGCAGCTTTCTGGGGTGTACCGCCCCGTGATTTTTCCCTGCTCAGCCTCTTTCCAGAGACGACGCATGTCTATGGCTGGACCCGCTGCATGGAGAACAAGACCCCTAATAACCAGAGCCTGGAAGCACTGTACAACCCGGATATCCCCACGGTCTTTTTTGCCCAGTCCTTCTGCGCCAAGACAGCACTGGCCAGACATCTGGCAAACAAACACCCGCACGGACTCTATGTGGACTGTGATGTCACCGCCGGCAACAGCGCCAAGGCAAAAATCGAAGCCTTTCTTGAACTTTCAACACCTGAGAAACAAGAGCTCAAAGGCCGTAAACCGGATTTCTGTCTTTTGTCCTCTGACCTTCTAACCTCCTGATATGCTGCTCGCTGATTTCGGAACCTCATACTGCAAGCTCTGGGACACCTCAACCACAGCCCCTCAGCTCATTCCCACCAAGGAAATCGAACAGGGCCTAAAGGTTGATATCGCCACAGGGCATAACGGCAAACGGCACGCCAGCCGTTACGTCAATGAGCTCACCGCCCTCGCCAGGGGCGGTAGCGCCCTGATCGATGCTGTCCACTACACCCTGCTCGACTGCGGCAGTCGGGATATCAAATTCATCCGTTACGACCAGGGCAAGATAAAGAACATGGGGTGGAATGCGGAGTGTGGCGCCTCCATGGGATTTACCATTGAACTGCTCGAACGCTACTACAACCTGGATTTCACAACCATGCAGGTCCCCGACAGCTCCTTCTCGGTGACCTGCGGGGTGCTCGGCATGAGCCATATTTTTGATGCGGTAGTGGGCGGCGCAAGCGAGGCCGAGGCAGTTGCGAAATTTGTCAAAGGGATTGCCCTGAATGCCTATAATTTTGCAGGAAGCCCTGATGTTATTTACCTTTCGGGTGGACTCTGCCACAACCCTTTATTTGTGGCCTCATTCCCCTGCAAGGTGGTGTCCCTGGGACGCTTTGTCCTCCTGCAGGGGTTGAAGGCCATGTGTGACGGGAAAACATACTGAAAAACAACCTCACGAAAGGTTAAGGATGCAATCCTCCTACCCCTGTCAAGAGCGCTGCCGCCACCACCAGGGCCAGAACAATCCGATACCAGCCAAAAACAGCCAGTCCCCGCCGTTGAAGAAAACTGACCATCCACTTGATT
>JANZPQ010000247.1:0-7850 GCA_038040945.1 Desulfobulbaceae bacterium
GCCCTCGGCACTGCCGGAGTCGGGATAGTTAATATTATTACCACCGGAGAGGTCTGTTCCAGATGTTGGAGAAGCGATTTCTTTTTTACTGCAGCCTCCAGCAACAAGGGTGAGAGAACAAATCAGGGTGAGAAACAGAAGGGTGTGCAGGGTCTTTTTTTTCATGATGTTCACTTTAAGAAAAAGGAGAGAGTTTTGTTTCCGGTCAAGTTGACACCTGCCGGAAAAAAGATGTTACAATTTATTGCAATATTTTACTATACCTTCCATAGGGTGGGCGTCAATGGAAATTTTGAGAATGACCCGCATTTTTGATAAAATCATTGCTCCAAGCTCTGAATAATGGTAACCGACTGACTTCTAAAGGATAAAATGGTTCTTATGTATCAAACAGGAGGAGCGTGATGATGAAAAAAATTGTAACGATGCTGGTGTTGATCGCCGCTATGGCAAGCAGTGCCTGGGCCGAGAAGGAGATTGTTTTCGCTGTTGATGCCACCTGGCCGCCCATGGAGTTTATTGATACCGATAAAAATATTGTTGGCTACTCGATCGAGTACATGAAGGCAGTTGGTGAGGCTGCCGGTTTTAAGCCTGTTTTTAAAAATGTGGCCTGGGACGGCATCTTTGCCGGACTGGCCACCGGTAAAGATGATGCCATCTGCTCTTCCGTCTCTATCACCGATGAGCGCAAAAAGGCCATGGACTTTTCCTCCCCTTATTTCAAGGTCCGTCAGGCCCTGATCGTCGCTAAAAATTCAGAGGTGAAAAGCCTTGATGAACTGAAGGGACAAAAGGTTGGAGGCCAGATCGGTACCACCGGTTATTTTGCCATCAAAGATGTTGCCGGTGTTGAGGCCAAGTCCTATGATGAGATCGGCCTGGCCATGGAGGATCTGAACGTGGGTCGTCTGGCCGCAGTTGTCTGCGATGATCCTGTTGCTGCCAATTATGCCTTGAATCAGTATAAAGACACCTTGAAGATTGCCGCCATCATTGAGACGGGAGCGGTTGAATTTTACGGAATTGTGGTGCAAAAGGGCAATAAGGAAACCCTTGATCTGCTGAACAAAGGGATTGCGGCAGTTATTGCCAGCGGCAAGGAAAAAGAGTTGCAACAGAAGTGGATTGGTCAGTAATTCTCAGCTCTGAGCTGTTGGATTCTCCTTTGTGACTGCTTGAGCAATCACGTGCGCTGGAGCGTAGATCCGGATGGAATTTGAAGAAAAGGCCATCCGGATTTTTTATTTAAAAAAACCAGAGTGAATATGAGTGAACAGCGTGTAGTCATTGAGGTTGGTGATGGGGCAGCTATCCCGCGGGCTGAGGATAAAGGGCTCCTTTCCGCCTGGTGGCTGTCGTTCCTGGGAACCATGGCGGTACTTGGCTATCTGCTGATCTTCCAGGCCGACCCCTATCTCAGGATCCTCAAATTTTTGCCGGATGGTATTCTGGTCACCTTCCAGGTCACCATCGCTTCCATCTGTCTGGCCCTTGTCCTTGGTCTGCTGGCCGGTCTCGGCCGGATATCAAAGAACAGGATGGTCAATCTTGCGGCCTCGACCTATGTGGAGGTGATTCGTGGCATCCCGTTGCTGGTTCAACTCTTTTATATCTACTTTGCCCTGGGGCGTATCGTCCGGGTCCCGGATCTGGTGGCGGCGATCATCGCCCTGGGATTCTGTTACGGCGCCTATATGGCCGAGGTGTTCAGGGCCGGGATCATGTCCATTGACCAGGGGCAGACCGAGGCCTCGCTCTCCCTTGGTTTCAACCGCAGCCAGACCATGCGCTATGTGATCCTGCCCCAGGCCTGGCGGACCATCCTGCCGCCGGTGGGCAATGAATTTATCGCCCTGCTCAAGGATACCTCGCTGGTCTCTATCATTGCCGTATCCGATATCCTGCGCCGCGGCCGGGAATTTGCCTCCGAGTCGTTTCTCAACTTTGAGACCAATACCCTGATCGCCATTATTTATCTGCTGATCACCCTTGTCCTTTCCAAATTTCTCAGTCACGTGGAACAGGGGCTCAGTCATTATGAACGTCGTTGAACCAATCATTCACATAGAGCATGTCAATGCCTTTTTCGGCTCCTTTCAGGCGCTGACCGATGTCTCCCTGACGGTGCAGCCGGGGGAAAAGGTGGTGGTTATCGGGCCTTCCGGTTCCGGGAAATCCACCCTGCTGCGCACCATCAACCGGCTGGAGACGATCAGCTCCGGTTCCATTGTCGTCGATGGTCATGCCCTCAATGATCCGGCAGAGGATATCAACACGATCCGGCAGGAAGTGGGTATGGTCTTCCAGAGTTTTAATCTCTTCCGCCACTTGACCGTGCTCGAAAACCTGACCCTGGCCCCCATCAAGCTGAGGAAACTGGAGAAGGTGGAGGCGGAAAGGCAGGGCATGGAGCTCCTGGCCAAGGTGGGTATGGCGGATAAGGCCGCCAGCTATCCGGTGCAGCTCTCCGGCGGGCAGCAGCAGCGGGTGGCCATTGCCCGCGCTCTGGCCATGAATCCTGCCATCATGTTGTTTGATGAGCCGACCTCGGCCCTTGATCCGGAGATGATCGGCGAGGTGCTCGACGTGATGGTGACCCTGGCCCGGGAGGGTATGACCATGGTGGTGGTGACCCATGAGATGGGTTTTGCCAGGGAGGTGGCCGATACCGTGGTCTTCATGGATGAAGGCCGGATACTCGAGGTTGCCGCCCCCGACACCTTTTTTGATTCGCCGCTGCATGAGCGAACGCGCGTCTTTTTAAAACAGATCCTTTAGATCGCTTCAGGTCGCTATGGATATCACCTTTACCACCCCGGCCCTGCTTTTCCCGGCCGTGACCTTTCTCCTCATTGCCTACACCAATCGCTTTCTGGCCCTTGGTTCCAGGATCCGCAACCTGCATGACCGTTATCGGGCAAACCCCGATGATGTCCTGCTGGGCCAGATCAAGAGCCTGCGGCACCGGGTGGTGCTGATCAGGAACATGCAGGCCTGCGGGGTGGCCGGTCTTTTCTGCTGCGTGATCTGCATGCTGCTTCTCTTTTCCGGCTGTCAGATGGCCGGCAAGATCATTTTTGTGGTCAGTTTACTTTTGATGCTTGCCTCGCTCGCCATCTCGTTTCGGGAGATCCTGCTCTCTGTTGAGGCGCTGAATCTTGAGTTACGTTCCATGGAGAGTAAAGGGGATCGTGGCAAAAAAGAGAAGGATGTGAATGGTCAGCGACCATTACCCTGTCCAGAATAAGGGCGGGGGTTCAGGAAAGAGTTTCTCAAGAGTCTCTTGACGGTAGAGTGTCATGCCACGGGCCAGGTAATTGGCCAGCGCTGCCGGATGGTCGAGGCTGCAGGTATTGACGGTTATTCTCTGTTGTCCCTGCCCTCTGGCGATACTCAAGGCCTCCAGGAGCAGGTTTTTACCAAGGCCGCACCCTGAAAATTGTTCAAGGATCCCCAGATAGGCTATTTCTATCCGTCCGGCTCCTCTCTGTTCAAGTTCGAAATACCCGCAGGGAGAGCCGTGCAGCCAGGCGCCCCAGGTCTGGATGGTGTCGCTCTGCACATAGTTTTGCCACTCCTCTTCCGACCAGTTTCTTTTATCAATCCAGAACCATTGTCCACCTACGGCCCTGTACATGAAGCAGTTAAAGGCCGGGCAGGGAACCGTGACCTCTTCAATACGAAAACCGGCAACAGCCCTCTTTTTGCCTTGAATCTTTTGTCCCTGGCGGAGTTCCAGATAGGAAACGGTAATTGTTTTTCGTTCCATGTGATATGAAATATGGTAAAGAAATAATGTCCCCAGCTTGACTTTCATCTAAAAATGAAAACTAATGAATGAGTACTGGTTGAGTAGTAAAAGAGTATACCGGTTTTTCATAGGAAAAAAGAATGATTATGCGAAGAATATTTGTTGTTTTGTCTGCTGTTCTGCTTGCCTCTCTTGCTCCTTGTTTTGCCCTGGCGGCAGATCCTGAGGCAGCGCGGCCGACCGTCTGGACGGCTCGTCAGGCCGTCCAGTTCGCTCTGGCGCACCGTCCGGACAGTGAGGTGGCAATCCAGAGGATAGAGGCGGCCAGGGCCATGGTGGATCAGGCCAAGGCTGGCTATTATCCGCAGATCGGCCTAAATGCTGAGTATACCCAGACAGATAATCCCATGTATTCCTTTGGCAATATCCTCAATCAGGGAAAGTTTAATCAATCGATCGATTTTAATGATCCCGGCCGTACAGATGATCTGAACCTGCGGGCGGCTATGCAATACCGGATCTATAATGGCGGGCGCGATCAGGCCGGGGTTGAGGCGGCAGAGGCCGGTGTGGCGGTATCGGAGATGCTGCAGGTGGCAGTTGAGGCCCGGCTTGGATTTGAGGTAGTTCGCACCTTTCATGTCATTGCCCAGGGTATGGAGATGCTGGCGGCCCATCAGGCGTCTGTCAAGGCGATAGGGGCCTCTCTTGTTGTGGCCCGGGCCCGCTTTGAGGCCGGTGATCTGCTCAAAGCTGATCTGCTGAATATCGAGGTGCAGGAGTCAATGGCCAGGGAGAATCTGATCCTGGCCGAGCAGAGCCTGGAGCTTTCCCGCAAGGCCTTTCTTAATCTTCTCGGCCTGAGTGAGGGACAGGTTTTTATTGATCCTGCCCTGGAAAGTGAGCAGGATCTTCCGGAAGAGCGCAGCTATGTGAAGCGTCCAGAGCTCAAGGTGATTGATGGCCAGATGGGGGCGGCAGAGGCTGAATTGCGTGTGGCCCGGGGGGGGCTCTATCCTACGGTCGATGGTCTGGCCCATTATCAGTATGATGGCGGTCTTGTTTTCAATGGTTCCGGAGACTCCTGGATGGGCGGGGTACGGGTTAATTATCCTCTGTTTACAGGGGGGAGAACGGAGGCTGAGATTGCCAATTCCAGGGCCAGGCTTGCTATTTTGATGGCTGAAAAAAGGAAACTGGAACTGGCGATGGATTTTGAGGTGAAGCAGGCGGAACTTGCCTATAAACAGGCCCAGCAGCGTCTGCAGGTTACTGAAAAGATGTCTGAACAGGCATTGGAGAGCGCCCGCTTGAGTCGGATTCGTTTCAAGGAGGGAGTGATTCTTTCCTCCGATCTTATGGATGTTGAAACACGGTTGACCGAGGCCCAGGTGCGTCAGACTGTCGCCAGGGCAGCCATTCGTGTGGCTGTTGCCGATTTACGCCGGGCCACGGGTCTGCCGCAGTTTTAGAGCTGTCCCCTCAATGGTATACCATACCAGATTGGCATATTTGTTATTTTCATAAGCAGCTAAGGGATGACAGGCAATGATATACGGAAAACTAGTGATTGGATATATATTGGTGACAGGGCTTGTGCTGCTTTCAGGGTGCAGAGGGGGAGATGACAGCAATACTGTTCCCATTCTGCCGACGGTGCAGGTGGCTGTGCAGGAGGTGGTAGAGGAGAGCGTCAGGTCACAGATTGAGGTCGTGGGAACAGTAGAGGCCGTTGAACGCGCCTCCATTGCCTCCAGGGTGAGCGGCCAGATTGTTGACCTGCCGGTGCTCCTGGGGTCACAGGTGCAACAGGGTGACCTGCTGGTCAAGATTAGCGCCGGCGAGATATCCGCCCAGGTTCTCCAGGCTCAGGCCCAGGTTCTCCAGGCCCGGAGAAATCTGGCACGGGAGGAGAGGCTGCAGAAACAAGGAGCCTCCACTCCTGAGACCGTAAAATCTCTGCAGGATCAGCTCAGGATCGCTGAAGCTGCCCATAAAGAGGTGACAACCATGCTTGGCTATGCGACCATTACCGCCCCTTTTTCCGGGACGATAACCCGCAAGATCGCTAGTGTTGGTGATCTTGCGTCGCCTGGTATCGTCTTGCTGGAACTGGAAAATGAAAAGGCCTTGCAGGTGGTAGCCCAGGTGCCTGAAGGCCTGATTCTCAAGGTGCGCAAGGGAGATGTCCTGCCGGTCTCTATTCCGGCTGCCGGGGTGACTTTGAGCGGTGAGGTGGCTGAGGTGGCCCCGGTGGCAGACCCTTTTTCTCGTACGGCGCCGGTGAAGATTGATATTGCGGCCGGCGCTGACCTCAGGAGTGGTCAGTTTGCCAGGGTGACCCTGATGACCGGATCAGGGGAGAGGTTTCTGGCCGTCAGTGACAAGGCGGTCGTCTCTTTTGGCCAGATGGAGCGGGTCTTCCTTGTTGAATCAAAAGGCCAGGGGGGATCCAGTATTGCCCGTCTGCGTCTGGTACGGACAGGAGCACGCTACGACGGACAGGTTGAGATCCTGGCAGGCCTGGAACCGGGTGACCGGGTGGTGGTGACGGGTGCGGAAAAACTGCAGGACGGGCAGCCTCTCGAGGTGCAGGAGCGACCATGAGCAGCCAGGATCTTGAAAAACCAGGTTTTGCCGGCAGGATAGCAGCCATCTTTATCAACTCCCGGTTGACGCCGGTGGGTATCCTCGCTTCCTTGCTTATGGGCCTGCTTGCCATTGTCATGCTCCCCAGGGAGGAAGAGCCGCAGATCAAGGTCCCGATGATTGATGTCATGGTCTCCATGGCCGGGGCCACCCCGAAGGAGGTGGAGGAGCGACTTTCCATCCCCATGGAAAAGCTGCTCTATGAGCTGCCCGGGGTGGAATATATCTACTCCACCTCTATGGCCGGGCAGTCTCTGCTGGTGGTACGATTTTATGTGGGCGAGGATCTGGAGAGCTCCATTGTCCGGCTGAACCAGAAGCTGGCCACCAATTTTGACCGTATCCCGCACGGGGGTTCCACGCCGCTTGTCAAACCGCATATCATTGATGATGTGCCCATCCTCGCCCTCACCTTTCACAGTAAGAACTATGACCATTATACCCTGCGGAGGATGGCGGCCCAGGTGAATGATGAGATCAAAAGTATCCACAGGGTGGCGGAAACCACCTTGATTGGCGGAACCAGGCGTCAGCTCAGGGTGCTTTTTGATCCTCTGCTCCTGGCGGCCAGGAATCTGACGGTGGCCGAACTGGTGCCGAAGATCCAGCAGGGCAACCGTCAGGAGTACTCCGGGAGGCTGCAGGCTCGAAATCAGGAGATCCTTCTGCAGACCGGTAGATTTTTCAGCAGCGCCGAGGAGATTGGTCGACTGGTGGTGGGTATCCATAACGGCAGCCCCGTCTATCTTGATGAGGTGGCCCAGATCCTCGACGGCCCTGAAGAGCCGGATAATTATGTCCTTTTCGGTGAGGCCGGCGGCCATGGCCAGGAGGCTGCAGTGACCCTCTCCGTTGCCAAGCGGCCAGGGGCTAATGCCGTGAGCGTGGTGGATGAGGTGCTGCGCAAGGTGGAGAGCCTGAAAGGTACCTTGATCCCGGCTGATCTCGAGATCACAGTGACCCGTAATTACGGGGCCACCGCTGCTGAAAAGTCCAATGAGCTGCTGCTCCATATGGGGATCGCAGTCTTTGGCGTGGCCCTGCTCATCCTCTTTTTTCTTGGCTGGCGGGAATCGATGGTCGTCATGCTGGCCATCCCCTCCACCCTGGCCCTGACCCTCCTGGTCTTTTATCTCTACGGCTATACACTGAACCGTATCACCCTCTTTGCCCTGATCTTTTCCATCGGCATCCTGGTGGATGACGCCATCGTGGTGGTGGAAAATATTGTCCGCCATATGCGTCTGCCACTCAACCGTGACCGCTCGCTTGTTGATGTGGCGGTCGAGGCGGTGATCGAGGTGGGCAATCCCACGATCCTTGCCACCCTGGCGGTTATCGCCGCTATTCTGCCCATGGCCTTTGTCGGCGGCCTCATGGGCCCTTATATGCGGCCTATTCCCATTGGCTCGTCGGCGGCCATGATCTTTTCGCTGATCATTGCCTT